>JAVFAP010000291.1:0-5726 GCA_034002445.1 bacterium
TTCCAGTGCGGCATCGGCGGCGCGGGTGTGCAGGCCAAAGCCCTCGTTATCCTTGGGGCAGGCGATGGCGACGACGGCTTGAGCCGCTTCTTTTTTAAGGACGGGGCAATCCAGGTAGGAGGCCGCGATCCCGAGGGCTGCTTCGCCACGGATTTGCGCTAAGAGACGGAGCAGGTGGGCTTTCTTTTCCAGCGCGACCGGCGCGAACGCTGCCACCAGGGCATCCACTTTCGCCTGGGAGGATTCGAGGGAGGCTACCGAGGCCAAGAGGGCGCGTTCGGCAATGGCGGCTTCATCGCCCTGGCATTTTTCCAGTAAGGCAATCAACGCGGGGAGTGAATCCAGGGTGGCGATGGCTGACAGGGTGCGGATGGCCGCTTGCCGGACCGCCGCGTTTTCGTGGCTGGCATAGATCAGCACATCCTGGAAGAAGGCTTCACCCTGACGGGCGGCCAGGACTTCCAGCAGGGCGCTTTTGGCAGCGTCGCTGACCTGGGGCAGGGCCTGGGTGATGGCGTTGAGAAGATACGTCCCTTCCACTTGGGTGAGGGCGGCCTTGACGGTGTTGATGGATTCTTGATCCGCATCCTTCAGGAGGCAGAACAAGGCGGGAGTCGCGGCTACACCGCCCAACTGGACGGCGGCGGCGATGGCGGCCTGGCGGACCTGGCTATCCGCGCTTTGCAGCGCGAGCAGGACCGTGGGCAGGGCGTTACGGTCGCCTCGTTGGCCTAAAAAGGTGAGGATTTCGGCCTGGGCCAGGGGCGCGGTAGTTTGGGCTTTCTCGACCAAACTCCAGGTGGCTTTGGGGCAGGTGAATTGGGCAGCCAGTTTCAAGGCCTGGCCCCGCACATCCGCGTAAGGGCTATCGATGGCTTGGAGCAAATCTTCCAACGCGGCTTCGCCTTTAATTGCTACCAACCCGGCCAGTGCGGCGCACTGGACTTGGGTATCTTCCGGGGCGGTGAAGGTGGTTTGCAAAGTCTGGAAGAGGGGCAGGGCGAGATGGCCGGCGTTGAGTTCCACCAAACGATTGGCGAATTGCAGGTAGGCGATGCGGGCTTGGACCTGCTCGGAACCGCTGGATTTCAGCAGGGCGCGGTTGAGGGCGTCCGTCGCGGCAGGATCGCCAATCTGGGCCAGGGCTGCGTAAGCGCTGAGGCGGACGGCTGCGTCCGTGCATTGCGCATAGGGGAGGATGGCCGGGAGGGCGGCTTTGCAGCGCAGGGTGCCCAGGGCTTGGATCAGGACCGGCTTGAGGGCGAGATCCGCCGTGGGCAGGGCCTGGATCAGAGCCGCGGCTGCGCTGGGGGTCTTCACGAAGACGAGAACTTGGGCGGCCGGTTCGCCGAGGATGCGGTCGGCGAGATAACGGCTGACTGGGGCGATCACTTCGTCCTTGGCGATAAACTTCACTTGTTCCAAGAGGAAGGCTTTCACCTCTTTGTTCTGGTGCTGGTTCAAGGCGCCGAGGAACGCTTGGATCACCAGGAGGCGGTTGTCTTCGTCATTTTGGAGTTGGACAAACTTTGTCAGGCCGCTAATGGCGTAGCGGGCCTGGACATCGCCCCCTTCCTTGGCTGGGGTGAGGCGGCCGAACAGATCGGCAAGGCCACCCGGGCCGGTTTTGATTAACTGGGATTGGAGGGCGGTGAACTCATCCTCGGTGTTGGCAGGGAATTTGGCGAGGATTTCATCTACCGCTGGATTGGCGGCATAGGCGCTAAAGGCAAGCAGCGCGATGCAGACGATCCATCCCAGGCGTTTGGGGATATGGATGAACTTTGTCATGAATTGAATTCTCCTTTGCTGGATTATAAATGCCACGGGGCACGCATGGGTTGATCGATGAGCCGGTTGGCGACATCGTCCCCGATGAATTGCTGCTTGACCGGATCGAACTTCAGGCCCCGGCCGAGACGAACGGCGATCTTGCCGAGGTTGACCAGGGTGCAGGAGCGGTGGCCGTTGGCTTCGTTCAGCGCGAATTTCTTGCGGTTGCGCACGGCGTAGCCGAAGTCGGTTACTTGTGGTTCGGGATCGGCGAAGGCGGCCAGTTTTTGTTCGATATTGGGGATGGTGCAGCGGAAGCCGGGATAGAGTTTGCCATAGGGGCCTTCGATGAAGGCGGCTTGTTTATCCTTGTTTTCGCCGTCGAGAATGATTTCGCAGCCATCGGCATATTTCATGTGGATACGCCGCCACGAGCCAACCGCGTCGTTATGCTGTTGGGGAGCGTCGACATCGATTTCGACGGGGCTGGTGTCATCCTTGCCGAGAATGTATTGCACCGGATCCAGGTAGTGCTGGCCCATATCTCCTAGGCCGCCGCCGTCGTAATCCCAGTAGCCGCGGAAGTTGGCGTGGACGCGGTGGGGGTGGTAGGGTTTGTAGGGGGCTGGTCCCAGCCAGAGGTCGTAATCGAGTTCTTTGGGCACGGCTTCGGGGACGAGGTCTGTTTTTCCACTCCAGTAGAATTTCCAATCAAAGCCGGTGCTGGCGTTGACGGTGACTTTGAGTGGCCAGCCCAGCATGCCGCTTTCGACCAACTTTCGGATAGGTTTCACGGTGACGCCCATGCCGTAGAAGGAATCGGAGAAACGGAACCAGGTGTTCAAGCGGAAGATACGGCCATTGCGCTGGACCGCTTCGACCACTTTGATGCCTTCGCCGATGGTGCGGGTCATGGGTTTTTCACACCAGATATCTTTGCCCGCCTCGGCGGCGGCGATAGAAATGAGGCCGTGCCAATGGGGCGGGGTGGGGATATGGACGATATCGATATCGGGGCGTTGCAGGACTTCGCGGAAATCGGTGTAGCCTTTGACGTCCTTGTCATCCACCAGTTCCAACGCCCGGTTGAGATGGCTGGTATCCACATCACATACCGCCAGCAAGCGGCCCACGTTGTAGCGCAGGTGCCCCTGGCCCATCCCCCCGACGCCGATGACCGCCCGGGTCAGTTCATCACTCGGAGCCCGGTACCCGGTCATCCCCAAGACGTGGCGGGGAACCACCAGGAATGAGAACGAGGCGGCCCCGGCGAGCGCTGTTTTTTTGATAAACGAGCGCCGAGACATATTCGATTGATTTTTCATATTCGATCCTCTCCTAACCAAGGGTTTCGATGCAATCTGTTTCCTTGACGACGAATTTCTTTCTGTTCCTTATTAAACCGCGAATGGCAAGAATTCGATAGGGGCGATTGGCATCTTTATGACTACAGGACATTGCCTGTGTGGGGAGAAAAAGGGGGTGGAGAAGTGGGGGTCAAGGGATATCCAGGCATTCTGATGCAAAGAAAGGAAAACACTCCACACTTTCGTCCCTTTATTGTAGGGATTTTGGATGGATGGGGGGGGTAGATTATTGTAGTATTTTTATACTGCATAAATATATTATTCTACTGAGTTTGTAATTTGATCCTGTTCCAACTTCCCTTCAGGGATTTGGTGGATCCAGAAATAGCAAAGAAAAAACCGCGCCCTCGGATGGAGAGCGCGGTTTTGGGACTTATGGCGGGTTGGTTATTCGCCGATCTGCTTCAGGACGTCCTTGACATGATCGAGTTGGCCTTGATCCGACGATTTGAAGATTTGCAGTTCGTGGATGGACCAGAACAAGCCGTTCTTTTCGCCCGTTTGTTCGATACGGATATAGCGGCCGCGAGCAGGAGTTGGGGTGATTTCCAAGTTGGCTTGGCTTCCCTTGCCTTCCGCGACGGGAGCGCCCCATTTTTGGGGATCGCTGGAGACGAAGACCTTGTAGGCGGCAGGGGCATCGCTGTTGGAGCCGGTGGCATCCAGCACGATTTTTTGCACCTGGACATCGCTGCCGAGGTCAATTTGCAGCCACATACCCGGAACCTGGGAGGTGCCGGTCGCCCAGCGGGAATTTTTGTTGCCATCGATGGCGTTTTTCGTGTCATTGCTGTTGTGAGACGCGGTGAGGCGCAGGCTTTCGCGCGAAATCTCGCTGCTTTGCATGGCGGCGGCGATCTTACGGTAATTCGCCTTGGCTTCGGCGCCCCGTTCGGGATCGTTCAGGATGGTTTCGAAGAAGGCCAGCGAGCCGTAGTCTTCGCGTTTGGCGGCGGCGTCGAGGACGGTTTTCTTTTCATCCTGGGTCTGAGCGGCCTCCATGGCGGCGGTGAATTTCTGCGCCAGGGCCGGACCGGCCAGGGTGTTATCCAGATGGACCGCGTTGAGGAAGCCTTTCATGGCAGCCAGACGGGCGGCGGCATCGGTTTCGGTTTTCATGATGCCTTCCAAGGTGGCGAGGGGAGACGCATCCGGCCAGTTGCAGAGCGCGTCCAGCGCTGCTTTGCGGAGGACGGGATCCCCGCTGCCCAGCACCGCGGTCATGGCCTGGCAGGAGTAGTAGCCGCCAAACTTGGTGAGGATGGGGAACAAGGCTTGTTTGGCGGTAGCTGAAACGACCGGGAGGGCGGTGGCGAGGATGGCGTCGCGCATGGCGGCGGATTGCATCTGCCCGCCCAGTTTTTCCACGGCGATTTCCGCCAGGCGAAGTTCGTTGGCATCGGTGGCTTGCCCGAGCAGGGCGACCAAGTCAGCGTACTGGGCTTCGGTCGCATGGTCGGTCAGACCGCGCCAGGCTTCCTTGCGGACTTCCACAGAGGGATCCTGGGCGAACTGCAAAAGAGTGGCGAGGACATCACCGGCTTGGCGGCGCACGACGCAGCGCAGGATTGCGGTGCGTACTTGCTCGTTTTGGCTGGTCAACAGGGCCTGGATGGCGTGATCGATGCCATCACCCCGCAGGGCGCAAAGGCTGTTGATGGCGGCGTCGGCTTCCTTGCCGCCCTTGTTGCACAGTTCGGCCAAGTGGGCCACTTGCAGTTTGGTGCCCAAGACGCCCAAGGCTTCGATGGCGGCTAGGCGGACCGATTCGTCATCGCATTCGGAGGCTTTGACGGCCAGCGGGATGGCGAAGGGATCGTTGCGGAATTGCAGGGCCTTGAGGATCAGCGCTCTCGTGGCGGGCGTGACATCGGGGAACTGACTGATCAACGCCTTGGTACTATCGTTGCCAGGAAGAGAGATGCTGAGGATTTTGATCGCCGTATCGCGAAGCAAAGGCACCTCGCTTTTCAACAAGGCGAGGATGGAACTCAGGGCGCCTTGGCCCTGGGCGCGAACCAAGCCGTTGTAGGCGGCGGACTGAATCTGGAGGGGATAGGTGGACGCGGTCAGTTTTTCGTAGATGGCGCCTGCCGCGGATTCATAGCCGTCTTCCAGGCAACGGTCGGCGCAGAGGAGAAGGGCATCGGCGACTTCATCCTGCAGCGAATCGGCTACTTTGGCTTCGGCCAAGGCGGTGGCGGCGGCTTTGCCGCCGATATGCCCCAGCGCCTTGATGGTGGTATCCACCAGGGCGGCATCCTCACTCTGGAGGAAGGGGACGAGTTTCGCGACGGCGTCTTGGCATTGCCGCTGCGCCAGGGTGTGGATCAGACCGAGACGGAAATCGCCTTCGCGCTGATCCAAGGCCGCCAAGAGAATGCCGTTCACCTGATCGCACACCATGCGCTCCAGGGCGTAGCGGGCGGTATCGAACAGTTTGTCATCGTTCAGGCATTGGGTGAGGGCGGGCAGGGATTGCGCGGTGGCGATGCGGCGCAGGACCTGGCAAGCGAATTGTTTGGCCCAGAAGGTAGCTTGGGGAGCGGTGAGGATTGTGTCCACTTCCGCTTCGATATTCGCCAA
>JAVFAP010000292.1:0-5722 GCA_034002445.1 bacterium
AGGCCAAGGTTTTTGCCCTGGGCCAGATGACTTCCACCCTGTCCACGCACTGGGAATATTTTGAACGTGTCTACTTGATCCCCGATCAGGGAAAATTTTATTCCATCTTTCCACCCGGCCATGCGCTGGTAATGGCCGTCGGGGTCAAACTGGGGATGACGCCGTATGTTGTCCCCTTTTTGTCCTGTGTGATTGTCCTGCTGGTGTTTCAATTGGCGCGGATGGTGTTTTCACTTTATGTCGCCCGGCTGAGTGTGCTTTTCTTAGCCCTTTCACCCTTTTTTATCTTCATGGGTGGGGGCTTCATGAACCACCCCACGTGTCTCTTCTTTCTACTTTGGGCGCTGATTTTTTGGTTATGGGCGTTGCGCCCTGAAAAAAACGGGCGCACGGTTTTTTTCGCCATAATGGCAGGGCTGGCCTATGGCATGGCGTTTTTAACCCGGCCCCAGACATCCATCGCCTTTTTACCCCTCTTTGTTTTGTGGATGGGCCGGGAACGGGGATGGCGCCCGGTGCCCAGCATTCTGCTCTGTGCGGTGCTCTTCGGCCTGGGCAGTACGCCCCCCGCGCTTTTTTGGCTGGCATACAACCAAGCCACGACCGGCTCGGCTTGGGTGATCGGCTACCAGAAAAACTTCCGTGGCGTTCCCCTGGGGTTAGGGCAGCAGAACTGGGAAGGCAGGCGCACGGGGGTCGATCAAGACCGGGTGGTGCATCACACTCCCTTGCGGGGATTCTCCAATTTTTTATGCAATCTGAATGGATTGAACTTCTTTCTTTTCGGCTGGCCGGTCCCCTCTCTGCTTTTCGCGTTTGCCCTGTTTCTGCCTGGATTACAGCGGGGATTTGCTGAACGGCTGTTTGTCCTTTTGATTCTGCTGGTGGGTGGGATATATTTCTTTTTCTTTTATCAGGATTTTTGTTTTGGCCCCCGGTTCTTTTATGAAACCACCCCCTTCTGGATTTTTCTCTCTGCCCGAGGGCTGGAGGAAGGATTCGCCTGGATCCAATCCCGCTGGCCAGACCGGATGGACCGGGTCTATGCCTGGGGCTACGGTCTGCTCGGCGCTTTTTTCCTTTTCGCCTTTGCGAGTGTTTGGGTAGAGCGCGTTGTGGTAATGAGCGATTCGTATTGGGGCACCAGCAGCACGGTGCTGCATTGGGCCCGGCAGCGAATCCCCGAGACCGACGCATTGATTTTTGTCCAAACCGAGGAAGATCAGATGGGGCTCTACTCGGTCTTGGATCCCCGTTTTGACCGCGGCTGGATCATCGCCAAGCACTATAGCTTGGAAGAAGACCAGAAATTGATGCGGGAGTACCCCGGATGGCCAGCGTATCGGATCCGCTACGATAATCCCTTGCCGCCCCAACCCGCGGGCAATGTGCTGGAGAAAATTCCACCTCAGGTGTCGGTATCTGAATGAGGAACCCTTTAGGCAGGGTTGAAATCACGAGTATCGGAAACGCGCCCCGGCCGTTCATTCTCTATCGGTCCTGTAGTACACTTCGACAGGGAAGATCAATTCGAGGCTGAAATCGAATTCGCTTTCGTTCCCCCTTTTGGGCGGGATCCCGGCCCGTCCGGGATAAGCCGGGCACAAGAGGGACTATAAATTGGAAAAGGATCATTGAAATGAGTAAATTTTTGGTTGAGGGAAGGCACCCCATTCAAGGAACGATTCGCCCCTCCGGCAATAAAAATGAAGCCCTACCTGTGCTAGCGGCCGCGCTTCTGACCGAGGATTCGGTGCGCTTTGAGAATATGCCCGGCATCGGGGATGTGCAAACCATGCAAACCCTAATCGAACTGTGTGGCGCCTCGGTTGAAAAGCGGGCTGGGAAAGAACTGGAAGTTCATGCCCGCCATGTGGAATACACCACGTTGCCCCACGATCTTTGCCGCAAGATTCGTGCTTCCATCCTGTTGATCGCTCCCTTGCTCTACCGCTGTGGCGAGGTGCAGTTGCCGTTCCCCGGCGGAGACCGCATTGGTCGCCGTCGGGTCGATACCCACCTATTGGGCTTGGAAGCCTTGGGCGCGGAGTGGTCGGTGATCGAGGATACCTACCATGTCAAACGCAACGGCCGCCTGCGCGGCGCGGATATCCTTCTGGATGAAGCTAGCGTGACCGCCACCGAAAACCTGGTCATGGCGGCAGTTCTGGCCGAAGGGACCACCCTCCTGCGCAATGCCGCCTCCGAACCCCACGTGCAGCAACTCTGCCGACTTCTGAACGCCATGGGGGCCCATATCGAGGGCATCGGCTCCAACATGCTGGTGATCGAAGGGGTGGAAACGCTTCATGCCGCTCGGCACCGAATTGAAAGCGATTACTTGGAAGTGGGCAGTTTCATCGGCCTCGCCGCGATCACGCATGGCGAATTGCGCATCCAGGACGCCGCGCCCGAACACATGCGCATGGTGCTGAATCAATTTAAACGCCTGGGAATTCAAGTGGAGATTCAAGATCAGGATATCCTGGTTCCCAAGGAGCAATCCCTGGTCAATCAGCCCGATTTGATGACTTCCCTGGTGAAGATCGATGATGCCCCCTGGCCCGCGTTTCCCGCCGATCTGATGAGTATCGCCACCATCATCGCGACCCAGGTCCACGGCACCACCATGATCTTTGAAAAAATGTTTGAAAGCCGCATGTTCTTCACCGATCACCTCATCACCATGGGGGCGAATATCATTCTTTGCGATCCCCACCGGGCGGTGGTGGTGGGGCCCACTCCCCTGCGCCGACACAAGATGACCAGCCCCGATATCCGCGCCGGGATGGCCTTGCTGATGGCGGCCCTATGCGCCGAGGGGACCAGCGAAATCCAGAATATCGAGCAAATCGATCGGGGCTATGAACGCTTGGATGAACGCCTCACCGCGCTTGGCGCGGTGATTCAGCGGGATGATTCGTAACGGGTGTTTCTAAAAGACTTTCATGCTTGATCCATTCTTGGGCATCTGGCAATTTGGAGTCGTTTGGGCGTTCGGGATCGTTCTCGAACGCCGTCTCCATATGCCGCTCCCCTATGGACTCCGGATGGCGATCGCTTTTGGCCTGGGCGAGATGGGGCTCTCCCTGCTTCTGTTGGCCCTCGGCCTGGTGGGCGGCTTGCGGTTGTGGATCCTCTTGCCCCTGTACGGGGCGGGCACACTCCTCTTTGGCCCTGCCCTGCTAGCCGAATTGCGGACGATGGCGCGGAAAGCGGCCCCCATTCTGCGGTCGCATTGGCTTCAGGCCATCCTGCTGGCTTTCCTAATCAGTATCTACATCCTGGGGGCGTGTGTGCCGGAACGAGAGGTGGATTCGATCTGGTATCACCTCGGTGTCCCCCAGTTTTACATCCAGCATGGCGGGGCGATCCAAGAGGTTCCCTTTAATCTGCCCTCGCATTACCCGATGGCGGTGCATCTGCATTACACTGCGTCATTGCTCTTCGGCAACGATAGTACCGCCAAGTTTTTTATCCTATTGCATTGGTTTCCGACTCTCATCCTGTTTATCTCGGTGGCGGCTCGCTATGTCCCCCGTGCGTGGCTTCTCTTTCCCTTGATCCTCTATGTCAGTTGCCTTCAAATGCGCTTGCCGGTGATGGCGAACGAGCAGAATGCCCTCTTCTTTTATGTGCTCCTCTCTACCACACTGCTTTGGCGGGCGCTGGAAGAAGAAGATTTTCCCTCGTTTATTCTATCCAGCCTCTTTTGCGGCATGGCGATGACCACTAAGATGAACGGGCTGCTTTTTGCCTGGCTGGCCCAATGGACTTTACTGGGATTCTGGCTGCTCTTCTTTCGTGAATGCTCGCTGCGCCAGGCCTGCCGTTGGTGGGTTACCCATTCCGCCATTGCCTGGGCGGTTCTGAGCCCATGGATGATCAAATCCTTGTGGTTTACTGGCAACCCCTTCTACCCCATGCTGGGAGATTGGTTTCCTGTCAAACCAGAGTACCAAGAGGCCATGCGCGCCCATGCCGAAAAGCATGGCTTGAACCTGTTGAAATCCCCCACCTGGAGCGCCTTTTGGCGGGAAGCCCATGCCTTGGTGGATAACTATCTGTACAACGCCGATCTGCTCTTCTTTTTGGGGATGATCTCGGTTTGTGTCCTCCTTTTTCTCCGTCGCAGGGATTGGCGCTACCCCACCCTATCCGGTTTGACGATGGCTGGCTTGTTTTCACTAATGTGGGGGCTGGAATCGGAGCGCCTCTATGCCGCCAGTTATCCGGTGTTGATTCTGGTAATCACCCTTCATTTGTCGTGGATCGAATCCATGATGAGCCGATCCCCTCTCGCGAAAGCGTTGCAATGGATTGTCTTGCTTGGCATGGTAACGACATGCCTCACCCAAAAATATGCGTTTGTCACCAATCCCCGGATTCGCTGGACTGGAGAAATTGTATTGAGTGAACCTGCCCGGCGGCAGTGGCTGGCGGACCGCCGCGTGGCCTCGATGAATTTCTTTCGGATGCGGGATTATCTCCAAAAAGCCATCCCCCCAGCGGAGGAACTCTACGGCTACCGCACCGGCGATCTCTTCTACCTGGACTGGCGCGCGATGAACAGTGATACGCGATTTGGCGAACAGATGGATCTCTGGTTGGCTGAGGGCGATGCGACCGCGCTGGAGCATTTTCACCGTCTGAAGGTTTGCTGGCTGCTGACGCTGGATGAGGGCTTGCCGAATCCAATCTATCCAGAACAAAAACCGTTGTGGCAGCGGTGGAACGCGTTTGCGCAACGGCATTTATCGTTGCACCATACTGAAGGAGAGGTCAAACTGTACCGGCTCCGCGATAAAGGAAGCGAATGATGGACCCCCTGTTCGGGATTTGGCAATTCTTTGTGGTATGGGCGCTGGGCCTGGTTTTAATACGTTGGATTCGGCTCGAACTCCCCACCGGCTACCGTTTGGCGTTCGCGTTCGGCCTGGGGGAAATGACGGTCTCGTATTTTCTCTTTCTCTTGGGGATGGTGGGAGGATTGCGTTTCTCCATCCTGGTTCCGCTGGCAGTACTGATCACCCTCGGTGGCTTTCCCCGTTTGATCCGGGAGATGCGCCATGCCGGTACCGCCGCCTGGCCCTATCTGCGCCAGTCGCCTTGGCTAAGCCTGGGCGTCGCGGGGATCTTTGGGCTCTATGCTCTCAGCGCTTGTACACCAGAACGCGAGGTCGATTCGGTCTGGTACCACTTGGGCGTGCCCCTGTACTACATTACTCATGGTGGATCGATTCAGCTGGTTCCCTTCAACATGCCCTCCCATTACCCCATGAATCTTCACCTGCATTATTGTTTTTCGCTGCTGGTGGGGAATGAGGTGACGGCAAAGTTCTTCATTCTCTTCCACTTTCTCCCCATCTTTCTCCTGCTTTGGGCGGTGATTGCCCGCTACGCCGGGGCCCGCTGGGGGCTGTGGGGAATTTTGCTGTATTGCTGCTGTATGCATTTCCGCATCCCCGTCATGGCGAATGTGGAGCGGGCGGTGTACTTTTATGTTTTTCTTTCCACGGCCTTGCTGTGGATGGCTTTGGAAAAAAAGTCCTGGCGCCTCCTCCTCTGGGCCTCGGTGTTCTGCGGCATGGCGATGGGAACCAAGTTCAACGGCCATCTCTTTGGCTACGCCGCGCAGTGGCTCCTGCTGGCCATTGCCATCTTTGGCTTGCGCGCCATGCCGGTGGGGGAAGGGATGTGGAAGTGGATCGCGCATACCCTG
>JAVFAP010000293.1:0-5679 GCA_034002445.1 bacterium
CTCCGATTGGGAACGCGTCGCTCTCTGTCCGCGCGCGGTGGGGAATTGTTAACTCGCCTTGGGTGAGTTCGATCTCATACTCGGTCCCCGCGCGAAGATAGACCAGGCTGCCCCGGTGCTCGTTGTCGCGGGGATCGAAGACCAGGTCCAAACCGGCTTTCCACTCCTCACTTCCTGCTTCCCGGTAACGGATCTGGCAGGGCTCTGGATTTGTGCTGGGGTAATAGAGGCTCAGGCATTCAAACGTCGGGACAGTGCGGAGGGGCTCCGGCTCCTCCGCCCATGCGCTGGGCAGGGAAAGCCCGCAAAGCAGCAAGCATAGATAAATGTTTTGTAGTCTCATTTGTGTCTCCTTTTCTCCATCGATTGGATGACCTTCCAACAAATCCGTCTATTCTGTCTGATACAGAGCCCAGTCTGCCACTGGAGTCTGGGGGAAATTGGCCGCGCCTGGGGTGCCGCCTCTTTCGCTGCTGCTACGCCAATTCTCGGGCAAGGCATTATCCCACAGCGGCGAACCCAAGGCCAGCGAGGGCCCATCTCCATCGGGGCGGCTGGGGAAGGGGGCCTCGTCCAGATACGCGACCCGGTCGATTTCTGTCCCCAATGGATCGGTCAAGAGCAGTTCCTCCCCGCCATTGCCCAGATTGCCCCAGGTCCATGGATATACCGGGTACCCCTGCCCCTCATACGTGGCGGCATTCTTCGCGATTACGACAAATTTCCCCGGTTCAATCATGGCACCTTGGGGAAAGACGAATTGCGCGCCATTGCGCAATTGGTACCCGCTGAGATCGACGGCGAGGTTGCCCGCGTTGGCAATCTCGATGAACTCCCATTGGGCGTCTGGCCCTTGGCTGGAAGAGGAATTGTAGTGGATCTCATTGATCACCAGGTTCACCGGCTCGGTCTTCTCAAAGATCGCGATCAGATCGCGATCGCTGGAACTTGTGAAACTAAACTGGGCCACGTTCCCGGTATGGCTGCCCTGCCATTCAACGAAGCGATATCCAGCCCGGGCGCGGGCAACGATCCGCAGGGGCACATCCTTGAAATACAGCCCCTCGGACACCTCTTCCGGTAACGCGACATCGTGGATCAACACGCACCCTGCCCCCTCCGGTTCGGTTGCGGTGGATAGCGTAAACGTGCCGCTGAGGCGAAAGCGGGACAGTACATGGCTGCGCGCGATCGAGGGGCGTTGCCGGGCGAAGGCACGCATGCGCTCAATCTCGTTGGTCCAATCCCGCATGCTACGATAAATGCTGTAGCCCCAGCCCGAGGCATTGCTGGGCCCCCAGCGTTCGATCTGCCGAGGCATTTCCGGGGCGATCCGCTCTTGCATTGCCTGAATCTGCGTATATACCCGCTCCGGCGCGAACGTGGTGTTGATATGCGCGGCATAGCGCTGAATAAATTCATCCCGAAACGCGTTGCTTTGAAAGAGCGCCGCGAACAGCTGGGTGGACCAATCCCCCGCGCGCGAAACCCGGTCCAACGTGTTTTCATTCACCGACCACCAAATCCCAAAACTGGAGTCGTTATCATACGTCATCCAGCGCCAGCGCCCCTCCGGGGTGCGCGGTCGCCAGTACTTGATGTTGTTCTGTGGCCAATCATTGCTGGAATAGTAGATTTTTGTGATCAGGTAGTTGATCAGCTCATCCGTGTCGATCCTCGCTTGAATCGCCGCGTAGACGGCGGGATCGTTTTTGTTCTGGCTGGTGACATAGGCCAGGGTGGTTTTGAAATGCTCCGCGTCCCCCGCCATGATCACCTGGTTGCGTTCCAGCAGATCGACTTCATCGGGATCGATGTCGTAATTCTGCGCAGGGTAATGCTCGTTCAGTTTCTCCCGGATATTCATGATTCCCCGGTATTCCCCATTGAGGAACAAAATGGCGGGCTGGTATGCCTGGTAATCCAAATCCATCCGATCCTTGGTCAGGTATTGCATCATGGCGTCGGAAAACAGGGTGCGGATCCAGTCGTTCCCCCCGTTGCGAAGAATGAAATTCTTGACCGAATGGATATATTTATCCTTGAAGAGAGGGTAGGTGATTTCACTCGCGCCATACTTGTCCCGTGCGAAAATCCCCAGCGATTTTTGGGGATAGGTCCGGCTGCAACCGCCAAAGATTTTCGTCCCCGCGTCCAGTTTGAAGCCGAGTTGGGATGATTCATAGTATTCGACATGGACGGGGCGTTCCCAATCCTGGTTGTAGTTTTGCGGCGAGGAGACGCAATTCCCCGCGATCCCATTGGTCCCGGTGACATAGATTCCGATTGTGTCATCCCACAAGAAATCCGGATCGGTTGAGAGCGAAATAACCGGGAGGGTGAAGGTTTCTCCGATAAAATACGTATTTGTGCTCACCGGGCTGGGGAGCAGACTCGGGGAAAACAGACGGGCGCGCAGGACGGCTGTCTTGGCGATCGCGATCGGTTCTGTATAGCGTGGAGATTGGCGGGTAGGTTGGGACCCATCCAGGCTGTAGTAAATCTCTCCATCGGGCAGGGCAGTGCTTAAAGTCACTTTCAGGGCGTTTGCGTAAAAACCACCTTCTGAAGAAAACACCGGCTGGGGCGCGGTTTGGGGGCTCAAAAATCCACTTTCCCCATTGGCCTCTCCTGGCGTGCCACCCGGCACATACCCCCATGCCTCCCCGCCATCGGGCAGGCGGGCGAACGCGGTATCCGGCTGCTGTGGGGGATAGGTGATGGAATCAAGCAGATTCCCCTGTGGATCATGGAGAGAAATGGTTTCTCCCTGCGCGTCCAGTTTGAAATTGGCGTGCCGTCCTTCATCCAGGCCATCCAGCCAGAAGAGAATATGCTGCCCCGGTTGCAAGGCCGATGTGGGGGCTTCGGCGGAATAAAGCGACGGCGCGAGCACAAAATCCGAACTGTCTAGCCTGATATTGAATCCCACGATCGCGATGACATTCTCCCCTGGGACCAGCAGATCGGCCGCCGCGCCCAGGTTGAATGTCAGCGCGGGCTCGGATTCATGATCCGTCGGGGGCAGGGCGTCGTAGGTCAACTTTTCGGGTGCAAGAAACTCGGCGACCCGCTTGCCGTTGATAAAGCACACAAACGCGTCATCCACATAAATCGATAAAATCAACTGTCCCAGCACCGCCGGATCGGTCACCGAAAAGGTGCGGCGGATATACAAACTGGAGAATTGGTTGAGCATGGTATCGAAAATGTAGTTTAGCCGGGCGGTATCCCCATAGCCAAATCCAGAAAGCCCCATCTGCCAGTGCATGGCGTCATACCCGATCTCGGTCCATTCCAGCCCGGGTGTGGGTTCGGAACGGCCGGGCCAAAACCGCCATAGCGCGGTTTCTCCCACCAGGGTCTTGATCCCGCTGCTGCCTGGCTTGGCGGTCAGATGGTCGGCGGTCAGAATCCATTTGCGCGCCTGGCTGGGTTCATCACTGAGCGAGCAACCGGTCAGATCGATGCTTTCTTCCCCCGCGTTGTATAGTTCCAACCAATCCGAAAAATTATTGGTATCGGGATCCATGAACGCCGCAGCGTTGGATACCATCAGTTCATTGATCACCAGCCCATCCCAATCCGACGCGGCGAGAGGCCCCGCCGCCAGAACTACGAAAATCAAAGTGTAAAAACCCGGTCTCATCATTCTCTCCAAAACGGTCTCTGTACTGCTCTCCATCCTACTCAATCCATCTCTGTCCCGAAAGGGATGGCTACCCTGGTCTGGCGAAGTGGTTGCAAGCCATTTTCCTGAACGGCAGAGAAAAAAAACGGGGACCCTCTTCGGTCCCCGTTTGGCTGTTCTCCCTTTTGGCTTATAGCCTAGGCTCGATCGTCGGTGCCAAGTACTTGGGATGGAAGCGACTGCCTGCCCGGTAAAGGTACAGCATCACCGTGCGGCCTTGATAGGCCTTGTTCTTCATTGCCACCGTGGCTTCATTCATGGCTTGCTCAAAGGCTTCCAGCGTCTCGATGGTTTTGTTATTCACTTCCGCGATCACATCCCCTTCCTTGATGTCATAGCGCTGCGCGGCGCTGCCCGGCTTGATAGACGTGATCAGAACCCCTTTCAAATCTTCGGCGTATCCTTTTTCTTTCGCCAGTTCCGGGGTCAGCGTGACCACGTTGACTCCCAGGCCTACCACAGTTGCGGCGGTCACTTCCGGCACCGTCTCCGCCGCGCTGGTGCCGTGCTCGGCGTCAAACGTGGACCGGGCCAGCTCTTTCACGACGGACCGCTCGACCAAAACAAGACTCTTCTCCATCTCCTCCCCATTGCGTAGTAGGATCACTTGCAACTCGGTATCGATGGGCAGCATGGAGACGACATAGATCAAATGCCCATAATCGCGGATGCGCTGGCCATTGATGGTCAGAATGATATCCCCTTCCAGAATCCCCGCTTTTTCCGCGGGCAGGCCGGGATACACCTTCTGCACCACCGCGCCATACGTCAGGCCATACTTGGTGTATAGGGGAGAAATAATTTCCGGGTCGTTCTCCAGCAAGATACCGATCGCCCCCCGTTTGACCGTCCCATATTGCTCCAGGTTTTGAATCACCACCTTTGCGATGGCGGTGGGGATCGCAAACCCAATCCCCAGATTCGCCGGAACCCCCGCGGTTTGGATGGAGTTGTTAACCCCAATCACTTCCCCGTTCAAGTTGACGAGTGGGCCTCCGCTGTTGCCGGGGTTGATCGCGGCGGTAGTTTGCAGATAGTCGGCGATCTCTATCCCCATCTCCGCTCCCACCATCACCTTGGATGTGGAACGCCCCACCGCGCTGATAATCCCCTCGCTGACCGATTGGTTCAGCCCAAAGGGGTTGCCGATAGCCAGCACCCAGTCCCCCACCTGCACCTGGGTTGAATCGCCCAACTCGGCATAGGGGAACGGCCCTTCGCCATCCAGCTGCATCAAGGCCAAATCGGTTGCGGGATCGGTGGCGACGATTTTTGCCCCCATCTCCCGCCCATCGTCCAAAATAATGGTGAGCGAATCGGCCTCGCGGACCACATGATTATTGGTCAAGATTTCCCCGCTGGCGGAGATAATCACACCCGAGCCCTGCCAATCCCGCTTGGGGATCATCTGATTCTTGAAATCGGGCGAATCCGGAAACATCTGCTTGAACAGGTCTGGCATGTTGCTGTTCTCTTTTTCCCATTCCTTCAATTGTTCTTCCACCGTCATCGAAGCCCGTTCCGCGCTGATGCTGACAACGGCAGGGCGTACCCGCTCGATCGCCTGCCGAAACGCCTTGGACAATTGCAGAATCACGGGTTCATCCGCAAGCGATGGCATGGGGGCAATACCCATAGCCAGGGCGGTGATCAAAATAGTAATACAAACAACACGGTGGACTATTCCATTCATCAAGTGTACTCCATGGACTTCAGGGCAGTGGAGCGGGGGGGGATTGGCGGGTCGCGCCAATCCCCTCGGCTCTCTTTATAGTGTATCCGGTTTTGGGTTCGAAGAGGAGTTAGCGCGAGGTGGCGCGGATTTCTGTTTCTTCTTCTGCGCCTTTTTTACTCGGGCAACGCTTTTTTGATTCAAACTGATTTCAAACACTTCATCGATATTCTGGACAGGGAAAAATTCCAACTGGTTGCGGATGGTGGTATCGATCTCGTCCAGATCTTTCTCATTCCGCGCGGGCAGAATCACC
>JAVFAP010000294.1:0-5692 GCA_034002445.1 bacterium
GGAGGGGATTTTCCATAGCAATTTCCGCCTGAGTGGAGAGGGTGAAACCTTGCTTCTCTCCGCACCCGACCTGTCCTTATTGGACAGCGTTACCTATGCCACGCAGATGAAAAACGTCTCCTATGGCCGCCGCAGCGATGGCGCGCCGGTGTGGGGTTATTTCACTCAACCCACCCCCGGTGCTACCAATAGCACAGAGTGGATCGCGGGGTTCACCGCCGCCCCGGAAATCGTGGCCCCCTGGATTTTTTCTTCCTCCATGCAAGTCGAAATGCACACCCTCGATCCAGAAGCCACCATCCACTACACCATGGACGGCTCCGAGCCTATACTGCGCAGTCCTCGCTACACCCAGCCCATACCTATCAGTAAAACCACTGTCCTGCGCGCCCGCGCGTTCAAAACCGGTTTCGCTCCCAGCCCCATCGTCACCCATTCGATTTTCCATCGGGATGAAACGGCGCTCCCTATCCTCTCCCTGGTTACCCCCAGCCCCAATCTGTTTGATTCCCGCCAGGGGATCTATGCCAATCCCAGCCGGAGCGGCATAGCCTGGGAGCGGCCGGTCTCAGCCGAGTGGATTCTGCCGGACGGTTTGCGCGGATTCGCGGTGGATTGCGGTATTCGGATTCACGGCGGGGCCTCGCGGGAACGCTCCCCCAAAAAATCATTCCGGCTTTATTTCCGTTCCGAGTATGGCGCAGCCAAACTGCGCTATCCCCTCTTTGCCGATACGCCGGTGCAAACTTTCGATACCCTGGTTTTGCGGGCGGGCTTCAACGACAGTTGGGGCTACGATCGGCCCATGCAGCGCGAGACCGCCATCCTGGTCAGCGATCAGGTTTGCCGGAACCTGCATGCCGACATGGGCCAGGTCATCGCCCACGGGACCTGGGCCGAACTCTATCTCAATGGAGAATGGTGGGGAATTTATAATCTGACCGAACGGCTGGAAGAAGATTTCATGGAATCGTACTTTGGCGGGAGTGAATGGAACCTGGTCACCGATGACGAAGTGACTGTGGGCAATCCCCAAAGTTGGCCCTCTTTCCTCAATTATATCAAAACCAACCGGTTTTCCACGCCCCAACACATGAGCGAACTGGCGGAAAAACTGGATATCGAGAATTTCACCTCGTACATCATTCTCAATCTGTGGGTGATGAACTACGATTGGCCGCATCACAACTGGACCGCCTCCCAATCCCAAGCCCCAGGCGGGCTCTGGCGGTTCTTTGCCTGGGATGTGGAATATTCCTTTGGATCCGGCATCGATGGCTACCGGATCGATCAAAACACCATGAGCAACGCCACCAGCGAGAATATCGGCCTGATCTTCAATGCCCTGCGTCAAAACATCGCATTCCGGGATTATTTTTGGCGGCAACTGAACGGGTATCTCCAGACGGTTTTGAGCGAGCCCCACATCTTGGCCCGGCTCAACGAACAACTGGACTCGATCCGCCCCGCGATCCCCCGCGAGGCAGAGAAATGGGGCAAAGGCATGACCCTAGAAGACTGGGAACACGCCGCCCAACTGGCCCGCGATTTTATCTCCCGTCGCACTCCCTATGTTTTACACATGGTGGAGACCACCCTGGGCCCTCCGCCGGTGGCAGTGGGCGAGTGGAGTTTGTACTAAGCCTTGCTCAAAAATCCCAGGCCATTCCATTTCGAATGGCCTTATCCTTCTCCCCAAACCAGATTGCCTTCCCTATAATGGGAAAGCAAGTAGACTTTGCATCCCAGTTTATTCCCCCGGAGTTGGGTTATGCACTTACCCCTTTTGACGGATTTCGTTTTTATCCTTGGTCTTTCCATTCTGATCCTGATTCTCGGCAATGCACTGCGCTTACCCTCGATCATAGGATTTTTAATCACGGGCATGATCGCCGGTCCCAAGGGCTTGGGCATCATCACTTCCACCCACGAAATTGAACAAGTTGCCGAAATCGGAATTATGTTCCTGCTCTTTACCATCGGGATCGAATTCTCATTGAATCTGTTTTTTCAACTCAAGAAAACAGTACTCTTGGGGGGATTGTTTCAGGTTCTCGGGACCATTCTGGTCACTGCGGGCATCGCGGTCTTTCTTAATCTTCCCACCCCCCAAGCCATCTTCCTTGGTTTTTTACTTTCCCTCAGCAGTACCGCCATCGTGATGAAGTGCTTTCAGGAACGAGCGGAAGTGGATAGTCCGCATGGCCGCATCGGCATGTCGATCCTCATTTTTCAGGATATTGTCATTGTTTTCATGATGATCTTCACCCCCATCCTTTCCGGCCAAGAGCAGATCCACTTGTTATCTCTCGTCGCCCTGTTCGGGAAAGGAGCCTTGATCATTGCTGTCGTCCTTGGGCTCGCCCATACCGTCATCCCCCGCTTGCTTCATGCCGTTACCAGGACACGCAGCCGCGAGTTGTTTTTGATCACCATTGTCACACTCTGCATGGGGATAACCTGGCTGACCAGCGAAATGGGTCTTTCCGCCAGTTTGGGTGCCTTTTTGGCGGGCCTGATCATCTCCGAATCCATTTACAGCCAGCAGGCGCTGGGAGGGGTTCTTCCTCTCAAGGATGTGTTCAGTAGTTTTTTCTTTATCTCGATCGGGATGCTTTTCGATTACCACCTCATCTGGCACAACCCGGTTTTGGTGCTGGCAGGGGCCACGCTGGTGTTGTTTCTGAAAGCGTCAATCACCAGTGTCGGGGTTCTGCTCCTGCGCTACCCCCTTCGCACAGCCCTGCTGGTGGGCATCGCCATCAGCCAGATCGGTGAATTTTCCTTTGTTCTCTCGAAAATGGGGATCGAGTACGGCTTGCTGAACGATGCACAGTATCAACTCTTCATCGCCATCTCAGTCTTGACCATGGCCATCACCCCGGGGCTGATTCAGCGTTCGTCCCAACTCGCCGAAGGGATGAACCGGCTCCCCTTGCCAGGCTGGCTGAAAAGCGGCAAGGATCTGTTGCCCAGCGCGACCCAATCCCATCTCCACAATCATCTCATCATCGTCGGGTTTGGGACCAACGGGCGGAATCTATCCCGCGCCGCCCGTGCCGCGAATATTCCGTACACCATTTTGGAAATGAACTCCGTGACCGTGTTGCGGGAACAGCAGCGGGGCGAACCCATCAATTATGGCGACGCCTCCTATGAAGAAGTGCTGCACGAAGCGGGGATCCACGAGGCGCGCATCCTGGTCGTGGCAATTTCCGATCCCAACGCCACCCGGCGCACCATCGCGCTCGCCCGCTATCTCAATCCCACCTTGCATATCATTGCCCGTACCCGTTTTGTTTCCGAAATCATTCCATTGCAGAGCATCGGTGCCGATGCCGTCATCCCGGAAGAATTCGAAACCTCGATCCGAATCTTTACTGATGTGTTACAAAAGTACGAGGTTCCACCCCCGGATATCGAAGCGCTGGTCGATACCATCCGTGAAGAGGGCTATTCCCTCTTTCAACGAGCGGCACAGCAACAAGAACCCATCCAATAATCCTTGTCTTTTCTCACCGCACACGTAAGCTGCAAGGTTTTACACCCTTGATCGAATTGGAGATCGTGCATGAGTATCCTCTACATCCTTCTGGGCGGCACCCTGTTGTATTTTGGCGGCGATTGGCTGGTTTCCGGCGCGACCCAATTGGCCAAACGGTTTGGTGTCAGCCCCCTGGTCATTGGCTTGACCATCGTGGCCTTGGGTACTTCTTGCCCGGAACTGGCCGCCATGCTGATCGCCGCTCTAAAAGGGCAGCCCGAAATCGCGGTGGGGGCGATTATTGGTTCCAACATTTCCAATATTGCTCTGATTCTGGGGCTGTCTGCTCTGATCTGCCCACTCACCGCCAGACTCGCTTTTTTAAAACGCGAGGTGCCGATCATGATCTTCACCGCGGCCCTGTTTTTTCCCTTGGCTTGGCTGGGCTATGCCGGACGGGCGGAGGGTGCGATTTTTGTGTTCTTATTGATCGTTTATATTTGGTATACCTACACCAAGGGGAAAGAAGAAACCACGCCGGATGATTACACAGCCGAGATTGAGAATCTCGCCCCCAGCAGCCTCTCCTGGTCGATCTTTCTGGTCATCGCCGGGATCGCCTTTCTGACCAAGGGGGCCGACTTTTTGATTGAAGGCGCGGTACTGATCGCCACCTATTTTGGCATTCCCGAAAAAGTCGTGGGTCTTACCCTGGTCGCCCTGGGTACCAGCCTGCCCGAACTGGCTAGTTGCATCGTTGCCGCTCTGCGCAAGGAAACGGATATCATACTGGGAAACATTATTGGATCCAACATCTTTAATATTCTGGGCATCATGGGAACCACCGCCCTTATCCGTCCCTTTGAAATTTCCATGGCTTCGGTCTGGATTGACCTGCTCGTCATGATGGCCGTAACCTTGCTGCTCTTTCCTTTCCTCTATAGGCGCCTTTGTCTCGGCCGCCGGGAAGGTGCTTTCTTGGTCACATTCTATATCGCCTATGTTGGGTATCTCTATACAGCGCTGTAATGTCGCATCAGCCCCATCACCGATCACACCATAAAAAACGGGTGGCAGGTCGATCGACTCGCCACCCGTTTTTCTTTATTTCATAATCAGGGATACGAAATCTCGATCGATCCACTCAACTCGTGCTCGATCCCATCCTTGACCATTCGATCCACCGTAAAAGTGACACTCCCGGGAGTTTTGATTGTTCCCGTGGTAAAGGAAACCGCTCCGTTCGAACCGGTCAAGCCAGACGTCGAGGCCGCAACCAATCCCGTCCATGTCCCATACACTGTTGCGTTGGGAATGGGATTCCCCAAGGCATCTCTAACCGCCACCGTGACCGTGGCCGTCCAGAAATTCTTGACCTTATTCACCACGGATGTGGTACTCGTCAATTCCGCCGTAAAACTGACGTCCTGATAGGCTTGTACCGTGATGACGACTTCATCGCTATCCGTTTGCCCTTCCTCATCGGTCACCGTAAGGGTTATCAGATGACTTCCTTCCGCTAAAGCCACGGAAAGAGAGGCTGCCGTTCCAAGAACAGTTCCGCTCTCGCTCCATGCATACGAGACAATGGCTCCTCCATCGGGATCGTAGGATGACGATCCATCCAGGGTCACCGATACAGTCGTCTCCCCTTGGGCTAATTGAACGGTCTGGTCCGGTCCTGCGTTCGCCACCGGGGGCAGCGGTTCGGTAGAGACCTCCCCAGCCACACCCAAGTTTTCATAATTGGAATCGGGATCGCCGGTGTATTGCCCAGCCAGACCGCCATCAATCAGAGCCTGCCGCACGGAATACACCCCTGCGGCATCCGTTGGCCGCGAATGTGCCGCTATATACCGGGCCACCAGACCCGCTCCGTGGGGGGAAGCCATGCTGGTCCCCGAGTAGGTCCCATAGCCACCAGGAACCGTGGAGAGGATCGCAACGCCTGGCAGAATCAAATCAATCGCCTTGCCTGGTGAACTCACGGGATTGGTGCTTATAACCAACCCACTGTAGTTGCTGAAGGACGCGAAGGTATCATCCGGACCATACGAAGTCACAGGTCCCGACCCGCCAGGCTGCCCGTTTGCACAGATTCGGGCTTCGGTGGATTGGATAAGAGGGGTATGTTCTGGAAATTAATTTTTTCGGTTGACAGTCTTTTTTGTTTGCGCTACTGTTTGTCCTTAGAGAGTGCCGTTACAG
>JAVFAP010000295.1:0-5664 GCA_034002445.1 bacterium
TAGAACAACGAGTTCGGGAGTTGCTGTGCCAAGGAAAGGACTCGCCGCCAACCAGGCAAGCCCTCCGGATAAATCCCCCGCCCATGCAGTACGCGAGAAGACAAGGCAAAGGGGGAATTCCGGCTTTTTTACCATAATCCCGGCCCCCAGTAAACCAACCTGCCGACCTCACCCATTCAATAGGGGAGCCGGTTATTTTCCGTGGGTTTGGATCAAACCGGGGCTGTAGAGACCGTTGGAAGGATCGTAGTCCATAAACATCAGGTTGGTCCCCCCGCCCTCCAAGCCGAAAGTTTGGTAGGGGTAGATTTCGGTACAGGGCCCGATGGTGGAGGTCATCCAGCGGTACAAGCCCGTATTTTCCCGTTTGTTGAACGAGATGGTGAGAGCCAGGTTCTGGGTTTTGACATCCTCCCAGTTATAGTACCAATAGCCGTGGGGGATTTGATCCCCTCGGCGGTTAAAGGGACTGACGGCCTGGCTGGCTGTGAAATACGGGATCGGTGTGGTTAAATAGAAGCAGTGGGGCAGATAGGTGGGAGCGATCGCTTGGCCCGAACTGCCTTGCTGGATCAGCCGGGGCGGAATGGCATTGTGATCGACTTGGTAGGTCATCAGGGCGTTCACAATGGTGTTGATATCCGCCTGGCTGCGGGCGACATTGGCCCGCACCCGCGCATTCATGAAATTGGGGATCGCGATCGCCGCCAAGATGGCAATGATCGCCACAACAATCAATAACTCGATCAAAGTGAACGCTTTGGATGGTTTCATCATGTTCAATCTTTTCGCCGATTCGTTTGCTTCTCATAATATATAGCGGCGCTGGGCAAAAATAACAACCAAAACTTTTAGGTGACAAAATTTCCCTTTTCCGTTATGTTACGTATGATCAAACAGAGTGACCCATCATAACATGGAGTTAGACCGATGAAATGGATGAAGAACACCTTTTTCTTGCTTGTCCTCACCAGTCTGGGCCTGGGCGCATCGGCGGCCCTGCAATTTGATCCAACCCAGATCTTGACCGTCGGCTTTCGGCCTTCCCATATCGATTGTGGTGATATCGATGGAGACGGCTATCCCGATCTGGTTGTCACCAATATGTTCAGCCATTCGCTCACGATCGCCTATAACAATGGCGAGGGCAGTTTCAACCGCCTTGTCGAAGTGCCATATATCAACAGCCGCAAACACCCCACCTCCGTCGCGGTCGGCGATTTAGACGGGGATCAGGATATGGACATCGCCACCTCGCATATCCAAGATATCCTCAACATGTCCTCGCCGTTTCAAAATGTTGGCTTGGTCTTGTTCTACAACCTTGGCGAGGGCCAGTTCGAGCAAGTCTATATCCCGTTTGACGGCAACCCGTCGATGATGCTGATCCGGGATCTCAACGGCGATGGGCAAAACGATCTGCTGGTGGGAGATAACGGGGAATTGTCCTTTGAAACGAGTTTTATCGGGCAATTTGAGCCAGGCATTACCCTGTATCTCAACAAAGGCAACCGGCAATTTGACCTCTTCCAGAATATCCTGACCGATGGCAGCATCGTGTACCTGAACTACGAGGATTTCAACAACGATGGGCAAGCCGATCTGCTGGGAATCAACCAGGGGCAAATCATCATCAACGAGTTGTTCCAGACCGAGATCATCGATCCCTCCCTCAACTACTATAAACGAGGGACAGCGAATTATCCGGAATGGCCCACGACTCTGTTTCCTGTTCAATACGATCCGTATACTTCAGACACGGCGGATTTCGATTATGACGGGCGACTGGATTTTGTCGTTTCCCTGGTGGGGAAATCCGATCTGCTGCGCATGACCGGAGAAAACGCTTCGGTTGATATCTACCGGAACAACGGCGAATCGTTCCAGAAATACAAATCCATCGCCACCCCCGGGATCAGTTATCAAGTGCTGGCACAGGATTATGATAACGATGGCGATATGGATTTCGCTGTCACCGTTGAGAAAGTGATCGGCACCCTCTCGGGGGACGAGTATGAGCCGTATTTAAAACTCTACGAGAACGACGGCGAAAACAATTTCACCGAACTAAGCGGCCCCATCAATCCCAACACGGGGAGACCGCAGGAACTGTACCCAGTGGATTATCTGCCCCGCTACGGCGTAACCGCGGACTTTGACCAGGATGGGGATATGGACATTGCCGTGCTCTGCTCCATTTTGGATGCGGCGGACGGGGGAGGTTCCATCACCGGCCGGGTACATGTGTTCCACAACCGGACGATTACAACCGTAGGCGATTGGACGTTGTTCTAAGACCCAATGGCGGAGAGTTTAAACGGGCGGCCGGCGGCCGCCCGCCTTGATTTGTGCGCTGAACGCGGACGTCAGAGCATTCTTTGTTTCCTCGCCCCTGCATGAGATGCAATTGATGTTTTTGATGATAGATTTCCGCGCGTTGCAATAATTGTTTGCGGAGAAGCAATCCATCCCGTCAAACCCAGCGATTTACCATAAGGCCCATTCTGCGATTCCGGGTGTGAAAACTGTGTACCCCACCCGCCCCGTGGGCATCGCGATGATTCTGGCAATGTAGGGCTGGTTGGGAACTGTACCTAGGTTGCTGGCAAAGAGAACCTTTCGCTCTTCGCCCTGGCCAAAGGCCAGATCCACCGGGCCGGACAGTCCGCGGGCAAAAACCAGCCATTCACCCTGAGGATCGATCCGGTAAATCACCCCCAGGTAGCCATCCGCCGCATAGAGATAACCATCCACATCGAAGACGATGGAATCCAGTGTTTCTGTAAACGCCTCCAAGAACGGGAGGGGTGTTCCATCGGGTTCGATCCGGTAAATGCCGCTTCTGCCTTGGACATTGTTGCATACATAAAGGGTGCCATCCGGCGCGAAGGCCATGCCGCTGGGGTTGCGAATCCCTTCGACAAAGACCATGCGGGTCCCGTCGGGATGGATGCGGTCAATGACGTCGGACGCCAGTTGGGCCACATAAAGAACCCCATCCCGATCAAAGAGGATATCGGCGGGATAGGCCAGATCCAACGCGTAGGGTTCGGTCGAGCCGGAGGAAAAGATTTTGAACACCCCGCCCGTTTTGGCGTTGGCACCATAGAGTTGTCCCTGGGCATCAAAGGCCAGCGCGTTGGGGCCGAAGATGCCCCCATTGGTTTCCAGTCCTGTCACGACAATTTCCGGAGTCGCATCCCAGATGGCATGGAGCACACTGCCAGTGACCGATTCGGTCACATAGATCCGGTTGGCTTCATCGATGGCCAGCCCCGCGGGAGTCCCGGAGACAGTGGACACAATAACCGGACCGGGGATGGCGGTGGTGCGGGTGAAGTTGCGGGAATCGGCGGAATCATAGAGGTCAATAAACGCGATTTCATCCGGTTGCAAATGAAAGTGGATCTCCGCTCCGGACTGGGGATCCAGGAGGATTTCTTGCTGCCCGCCCTGCGGTTCGATATCCAACTGCCCGGTGATGGGATAGGTATCGTCACGGATGGCTTGGGCATTGAGGGTTACATTCTGGCCCGATTCATCAGGTGTGAAGGTGAATTCAGAGGGCACCACCAAGGGAGGCGCGAGGTCAAACGGCGCGCCGGTCGCCCAGCGGATCACGCCCACGCCGGTTAGCCAGGCCGGATTGGGTTGGTTGGTTGAGGCCAGCAGTTCCAGCAGATATTCGCCGCTTTGAGGGAATTGGATTTTGCTCAGCAGGGCTGAATCGTTAATAACGGCATTGTCATTCTGCCAAACCAGCGCGCCTTCTGGAGTATAGATATTGATCTGGGGATCCAGCCCGTGAAAGGTGCGGTAGAAGAAAAAAGAATACTCCTGGTTTTGTTCCACGTAGAACCGATACCGGTCACGGTCGCCGATGGGGCCGATGGTTACGACACGGTCTTCTCCCAAGAACAATGGGCTATCAGCCGCTTCATCCGGGACCGGAGTGACGGAAAGATGAACCGCGCCGCTATCCCGCACCGAGGCCCCCATCCAGACAATAAAATGACGTTCATCCGTGAGGGGAGTGAAGCCGGGGATGCGGGTCTCGCCCGCGCCCATTTCGGCACGGTTCCAGGCTTGAATTCCCTCCGCATCGCTAAGGATAAAGGCCGGATCGAATCCCTCTTCTCCGGTAATCTTCAATTCGTACACTTGCTGGGGATCCATGCGGATCGAATAGGCCCTGGCATCGCCGGGAATCTGAATCGCCCCTTCGGCTTGGACCGGGGGTTGAGATAGTTCGGGGATGGGCTGAACTGTCACTGTATACGGCCCCGCCGCGTCATAGGTATCGCCTTCAACCAGCAGATAATAGGTTCCCGTGATCGCGGGGACAAAGGGGATGAGGGGTGCGGTCGAGTAGAAGTCGGTCGCATAGGCCGCCACCTCCGCCTGGGGGGTGAAAATCCACAATCCGGCATCCAGGATATTGAGGGGGGTAATGACGGAAATCAGAACCGGAACGCCCGCTTGCAAGGTGGTCAAGTAAATATCCTGATCTTCAAAGTTGGCAATATTTCCAACCGCTGGCTGATTGGGGCGAACAAAGGTTTCGGGCTCATCATTGACCTGCTTTTCGACTACAAAACGGAAGGGCACGGGCTGCTCCAGCCCCGGGGTTTCGACCACAACCCAGTACGAGCCGCTGCGAGCGAGATCCACGAAGAGATAGGCCCCTTGAAAATAGGGATAGTTATGGCTTTGGTTGGACGCGATTTCGTTGCCATCCGCATCGTATAGCGTCATGGTGAGAGCGGTCGCCAGGGTTTCGATATCCAATGTCAAACTAGTGTCGTACTGGCTGAGGCCATAAAACGAAAAGATGAGTTTCGGATCGGCAGGATCGATCGTGCCTTGGATTTCCTGATCATAGGCGATCAGGCCATAGTCCCACCCCTGCGCATGGAAAGGGACAAAAAGAAGAAGGGAAGCGAAGAGAAGCCCGTAGATCCGTAAAAAGGGGGTATTCTGCATCATCCTGGTATCCTCAAAAAAAAAATCGGTATTTGGTTAACAATATAGAGGGAAAGAGAAAAATGATCCAGGAAAAGATAGCGGGAGGGTTTGGGAAAGAGAAAGCCAGGCATAAAAAAACGGGAGAGGGTCTCCCGTTTTTGCTCTTGGGTTTGCCTCGGCAGCCTACATCATGGCATCCAAGGCTTCGAATTCCGAATTGTAGATTTTGATGACTTTTTCCAATTGAACGACGCTGAAAAGTTCCTTCAGGGTATCCGACGGGGTACAGAACGCCAGTTTCCCTTTTTTGGCTTCTAATTTTTTCAACGCTTCGATGAGGGCGCGGATACCGGCGCTGCTCATATATTCGGTGCAGGAAAAATCGATCAGGACTTTGCGCATGCCTTCGGTTTCAATGGCATAATTGATCGCGTTGGAAAACTCGTTCAATGACCCCATATCGATACGGCCATCCGGGATGAGAACCGCGATGTCGGATTCGATCCGTTTCTTTATTTTCATGGGCTCCTGTCTTGCCTCCTCTATGGATCCATCGAGAATACACATGAACTGGTTTAGGATTTCCTATTTTATGGGAAAGTTGGGCGCAACGGTACCCCCTACGCCGTAACATTCCAGGGGATTTTGCGCCTCTGCCTGCGGACATTTCCCAGGCCGATTGGGTAAAAAAAAACGTAA
>JAVFAP010000296.1:0-5654 GCA_034002445.1 bacterium
CCTATCATAAAGAAAAAGCAGCCCTACCATCAAGAAAAAAACCAAAGCGATTACCGTGGGTCCATAAATTTCCAAATACCCACAGAAGAGAGCGAGGTTGGGTGTCACCAGCAGAAACAGGGGACCCAGGATCGAATAGGGCCGAGGCAGGCGGCGGCAGCCTTGCAGGACAACATAGACATACAACGCGCCATAGAGGCAGCTCAGCAGTTTGAATTCCAGCAAAAGGTCGGCGGCGGGGGTGATCCAGTGGGAGAAATCCACCAGCAGGCAGCGCAGCCATGATTCCAACGGTGCGTGTTCGACCAAAAACGCCTTGCCCTGGCGGGCGAAATTAATAAAGTGGTAGATGTCCCCCGAATCCACCCGCTGAATCCGGAAGACCCAACACAGGGCGGGGACCAGGGTAAAAACCGCGCAGAAGAACCAGAACGGCCGGGATATCATCGCGCGCTGGCCGATCCGCACAAGATACAGATACCCACGCCAGCCCCGGTCCGCGCACCCAGGCCAGAGCAAGACAGGCAAAGCCAGCAGGGCCCAACCCCCCCAGCATCCTGGGGGAATCGGTTCCAGCCGCTCAAACAGCCACGGGTGTCGCGCCGCCAGGAGCAGCACCCCATAGCCCACCCCAGCCAGGCACAGCCAAGCATGGATCGAGGCAAGAAATGTTCTGATCGATTTCACAATCTGTCGCACATCCCAACCAGAAGGGGGCTTATGGCCCCGGATATGCTGAATCCTCCGGGACCTGGTCCGCCTTGAAGCCATCCCCGCCTAGGCGACAGGGGTCACCCCTTTTTTGAGGATAATGTTGCCATACTTGGCTGTTTCGCCGGTCATCACCACACAAAAGGCTTCCTGGGTGCGGTCATAGAAGTCCCAGCGGTCAATGCGGTGGATGGCGGGGGCGTTGGGTGCGTGCTTGCGGATCGCGGCGGTATAGGCTTCTTCCACCTGGGGATCCAGCATGTCGCCTTCTACCGGAGCCATCATAATCAGGGGATGCTGGACATACGAATCCAGTTCAAGCAGCGGCAGAATCGCGTCAAGCAAATCAGCGATCTTGATCCCATCGGCACGAATAACCGAGGGATTGAAGGTATGGCCAGGGAAATGCGCGTCCGCCAGGACAATTTCATCGCTATGCCCCATGCGGGCGAGAGTGGAAAGCAGATCGGGGCTGAGCAGAGGTGAAATTCCTTTCAGCATGAGTACGTCGCTCCTTTTCAGTATGCCAGGTAGGCATGTTTGGCAAAGAAAGGTATTGAATCGAAGAGGAGGAATCCGCGCAAGGGCCTCTTTTCGATTCTGGATGATTCAAGACTCAGATCGCGCGAGTTTTCAAGAGATTATCTTCCATATCGTAGTAGCGCACCCCCTCTGCAGTGTCTTCTTGCCGGGCCAAGGTCTCCAGATAGAAGAGTGTCGGCGTGGTAATGTGCATGTTGTTAAGAAACGGCTGGGTATAGTTGACATCACCAAACTCCACTCCGCCCACGTGGATGGGGATTTTCTGACCATCCACCTCGCGCCATTGGGCATTGTGGTTGTTCCAATCCACTCCTTCCGTCAAAAAGCCATGCTCGCCGTGGTGATGCAAGGCGGCGGAGCGCAAGATGGTCACGCCCTTGCGCTCATAGTCGGCGTTGCGGGTCGCACGCGCGGCTTCCAGCAAGGCCATTGCGGCTTCGGCGTTTTCCCACAGGTACGAGGTATCCCACGAGGCTTCCATGTACAGCAATCCCCGGGTTTGGACTCCGTTGCGGTCGTCCTTCATTTCAAATTGTTCCAGACCGTGCAGGCAGTGCTCCAGGGCCCAGTCATACAATTTGGGATCCCGCAGCACGTTGGCCGCCCGCGCCAGAGTGCGGAATCCGACACTATAGGCGACGTTTTCGTGGTCATCGTAAGTATCATGATTGATGCTGCCGAATGCCCCGCCGATGGAGTGGAACACCCCCGCCGCGCGTTTGATCTCAGCCCGGTAATCCCGCAGCCCACGCTGGGTCAGTTCGGTCCATAGCCACAGCAGGTAGGTGCCATCGCCGCTGTGATCCCACTGGGGATCGGGCTCGCCGCCCCAGGCATTGTAGTTGGCGTGGCTTCCATCCGGCTGGAGCCGCCGGGGATACCAGCCATTTTCCGCGGGTTTTACATGCTGCCAGAGCCAGTCAGCGGTGCGCAACGCGGTCTGGTGCAGCCGCGCCCGCAGGGGATTAGGCACCTCATCCGCCGCCCACAGAAGTTGCAGGACAATATGCGCGATGGAACCGGGGCAAAACCAGTTGTTGAATTTCTTCTCATGCATGTAGTTCAAAAAATGGCTGTCGGAATGGGTGTCGCGGTAAGGCAGCACAAAGCCATCCTCTTGGAAGAAGCCCCCTTCCAAGGCATGGTGCAAAACCGATACCCCAATCGCCTGAAGGCGGGGATCGTTGAACACTCGGGCATAATGCAGCAGTTCCGCCGCGCCGCCTACGCAGTTGGCGGCCCAGCCCACCCCTTCCAGCGCGCCAAATTCATGCCACAGCGCGGGGACGCCATCAGGATCGACAAAGGTGGAGGTGGCGCAAAGATTGCCCCGGTAGGTGGTCAAACAGCGGCGTGTGGTAAAGCGAAGCGAATCGGCGACGCTCTCCACGATCGAATAAGCCGGATCCGCCGGGCGATAAAAATCACCGGCATTGGCGCTTTGGTAAGGTGTGGCCTCTGCGGCAGGTAAAAAAACAGGGCTCGAAAGGGAATGCATCGCCGCCAGCGACGCCGTGGCCAAAAAGGTTCTGCGGTTTGGTTTCATCGTTTCTCTCCAATTCAGCGGTCTTCATCCAATGCAGAAGGCAAAAGCATGAAAGTATATTCATCCTGCCAGGTCATTGTTTCGCCCGGCTTGAGGAAAATGGGGATAAACGGTTCAGGACAGGTAGCGAGCGCAGTGGTCCACAGCGCGAACTGGTGTGGAGCCCGGTCCCCCCGGATGCGCAGGGCCACGCCCCGCTTGGTATTTTTGATCATGATCTCATTGGGCGAGGAAGCCTCTTCCCAGCCCTGCAACAAGGTGTGGAATGAGTCGGGGATGGTCTGCACAAAGTGAATTTGTGTTCCCCGGGCCTCAGCATACCCTTTCATATCATTGCTAGTGGTTACCACAAAGGGGAATTCCAACTGGTAATCCGGGCCGATGGGGTCTTCATCGATGATGGTAAAATTATGGCAGTAGTAATCGGTATCCAAGTTCACGTGGCCGGTATTCTTCAAGGTATGATGGACACGCATCACCGGGGCATCGGCGCTGAGTTCAATCTGTTTGGTGTAGTCATAGCCCCAGCCTTTGAAATCGGGCAGGCTCTGCTGGAACTCGATCCAATCGGTGCCCTGGGTTACGGTCCAGGCCAAGGGCTGGGCCAGGGTATAGGGGCTGGCAAAATGGTAGGGTTCGCTGGCGGCCTTGATCAGTTCTCCCACGCCCATTTTAACGAAGGATTCGCCCGGCTTCGCTTCGGCATATCCGAGCGGGCTGTGCATTCCGAATTCGCTGGCGATGGCGTTGACATCATCGTGATTGGCGGGATTATGGCCGGTCTTCCAATCGCCAAAAAAGGTATGGCCTGCATAGTGGATCTGCTGGACAATCCCCGACCACTCGAAGCGGGTGCCCCGGTAATACCCTTGTTCCGCATCGGGCAAGTACAGTTCCACAATCAGGACATTATTCTGAATGGTTGTATGCGGGTACGTTGGCAGAAGATCCGCCAACGCGGCAAGTGAACCGCAGCCCACCCATCCCAGCAAGCACAGCCCTATCCACAGGTTTTTTCGCATGATCCTTGCCTCCTCGCCTTGTATGAGACGAATTATAGCATGGATTGCCTATGGAATTTGAGGCTCGGGCCCACATCACTCCACAATTTGCGCCGCGATCATAGTGACATCATCATGCTTGACCACCCCGTGGCAGAGATCGATCAGTTGGCGCAGGACATGGTTCTTGATCTGGACGGGGTCATTCTCGGGTACTTGGTTCAACGTTTCCAGCAAGCCCTCCACGCCCCAGAAACACCCATCCGGCTTGCGCGCCTCGATGATGCCATCGGTGTACAGAAAAAAGACATCCCCTTTGCACAAATCCAGATCACATTGATGATAGTGCGTTTCCAGCCGCACTCCCAAGGGCAGGTTTTCCATCCGTTCCCGTTTGGGCATTTCCGCCTGCCACCACGTGGCTTCGCCGCTGCGGCGAACGAAGACGGGATAATGGCCGGCATAGGCAAAACGGAATTTGCCATCGCGGCGATAGTGGCTGACCACGGCAGCGGTTGACATGGCATCGAGACCCCGCTCGATGATTTTTTCGTTCAACTGCAATAGAATCGAATGATCTTCCAGCGAATTGGAGAATTTAACCATTTCTTGATAGACCCATTCGCTGATCGGACTGACGATATCGCCATGGCCGACCACATCGCCAAGGATGATCCGGCTGAGTTGATCGCCGCCGCAAACGCTGCAATAGTAAAAATCCCCCCCCTTGCCTCCGTCACAGGAACTGGAATAGACGCTGGTCGAGAGACTGGCGGTGAGGGTTTCCAAGTCAACGTTCTTGTTCCCTCCCCATACTTCGGCACATTGAATTTTTCGTATCATGAGTGATCTCCTGCCTGCTATTTTATCGTGAAGTTTCCAAAAAGAAAATCACCGCGACTCAATTCAAATGAACTCCTCATCCAGGCAGTGAAATCCCATGCCCCGTACCCTGTCCGGCTTGCTGGAGCGGCAGTTCGATCGATGCCCCAGCCCCTCTCCAGAGTCTCCAAAAGAAAAATCATCTTGAAAATCTGCGCCGAACCATTTATTCTGGTAAAAAACAACTCGTTTTCAGAGGCGCCATGGCAAACTTAATTTTACCCCAGAGCCTCGCCGCGTGGCAGAAACCGGCGCAGCCCCAGGTCATCACCGAGAAAACCATCTTCGATTACATGGATGGGGCGGGAGAACTGTATATCGGCTACCAATTCGATCATTTGGATGTGTACGAATACGAGGCCCCCGACACGGAGGGGATCTTGGTGGAAATTTACTGGATGGGCCATCCTGACGAGGCCTTCGGCCTGCTCTCGCAGGATTGGGGTGGAGAGGCCGTCTCGTTCTTTACCCCTCCCGTCGACGAGCCGCAAGCGACCGCCCCCGCTGTCCATGCCTTGTATGGAATGGGCCTGTTGCGGTTGTGGGCGGAAACGGTCTACGCCCGCATCATGGCGTACCGGGAGACGGAGGCATCCAAGAAAGCGGTGTTCGCCATTGCCCAGGCGATTTGTGCCGGGCGCTCGGCCAGCAGCCAACCGGCTTTTTTGCGGCGTATCCCCGCCACGCGGCCCGGAGGCTGGAAGATCGATCCCGCACATGTGTGCTATTTTCATTCGATGGCGGTTCTCAATTCCAAGTATTACATCAGCCATCAAAATATTCTGAACCTCAACCGTGAGACCCAGGCGGCCATGGCGCGGTTTGAACGGGTTGAGAACGAAACGAATAAACAGCGCATCCACCATCTGGCCCTCACCTACCCCACTCCCGAACAGGCGCGGGAGGGAGTACTCAAATTTGGCAAAGCCTACTTGCCAGACCAGAACATCGAGGCGATCCGCGAACAGCAC
>JAVFAP010000297.1:0-5651 GCA_034002445.1 bacterium
ACCGGGATGAATTTTGATCCGGGCAGGGCTGCCGCGATTCGGGCGAGGGTTGTGGATCGTTATTCCTGGTTTGGGATAGGCGATCGATACGCCTGACGAAGGCGGGAAATGCGGCTATCCTATTAAGGCGCGATTGTGTCGGCGCGACTCCATACTGTCAGGGAGAGGTGGATTCATGAATCGGACTCTAATCATCAGCATACTAGCCGTTGTGATCGTTGTGACGTTGGGTTCGGCCTCGTTTCTGTTCTACAACCGGAACTTGAACGCGAAAGGCTGGGAAATGGTCAACCTGGCGGAGCAGCTGATGGAAGCCAAGGATTATGAGAACGCGGTGAAGACGCTGCTGCCGCTCGCGGGTAAGGGGACGCGTTTTGAAGGCGCGGACCGGGTACTATATGACCTGGCGCGGGCCTACCAAGGGACCGGCTCGGCGGAAGCCGAGCAATTGTGGGACCGCCTGGCCGCGGATTTCCCCAAAAGCGAGTACTATCCAGAGGCCCAAATGCATCGGGTGCGTCGCATCTTGGCGATCAAACCCCAAGAAGCCAGACCCATTCTGGATGATTTAATCAAAAACGCCACTGGCGAAGTCCGGGCCCAGGCCCAGTTGGGGATGGCGCAGATTTTAGAAAAAGAACAGAAGCAAGATGAAGTCCGTGCGATGTATTATGATATTTTATCCCAGGATCCACCTTGGAATATTGAATCACAGGTGAAAGATCGACTCACGGAAATTAACAACGCCACCTTGTGGTCCCCCGTCATGGATGAGTTCTCGCAACTGCACACGGTGGAGAAGGGTGAGGCGCCGGTGGTGGTGGGGCAAAAATACCGGACCACCGCCTGGTATGTCCTCGAAGCGAATAACCTGGCCAAAACCTTGCACCCCGGCCAGAAGGTGAAAGTCCCCAAAGAACCCTTCGCGGTGCGGGTCAACAAGAAGCGCTGCCGGTTGGAACTGGTAACCGAAAGCGGCCGGTTTATCAAGTGGTATCTCTGCGGGGTGGGCAAGATCAGCGAGAAAACACCCGCCGGGGAATACACCATCATCAATAAAGAAGTCAACCCCAAATGGTACAAACCCGGTGGCGGGGTGGTCAAACCCGGTGACCCAGAGAACGCGCTCGGGGTGCGCTGGATGGGGATTGGCGGCAGCCTGGGTATTCATGGAACCAACGAACCCGATACCATCGGCAAACCCGAAAGCGCCGGGTGTATCCGCATGCACAACCATGATGTGGAAGAATTGTATAAACTGATCACCTATCAAACCAAGGTGACCATTATCGAAGGAAAGTAAGAATGACCAAGAAACTATTGAAATTGGGGCTGCCAAAAGGCAGTTTGCAGAATTCTACGTTTGACTTATTCCGTAAGGCGGGCTACAAGGTGACGGTGCGCGATCGCTCCTACTACCCGGATGTCAACGATCCCGAACTCTCCATTGTCCTGTTGCGCGCGCAAGAGATGTCCCGTTATGTGGAAGACGGCTCGCTGGACGCGGGAATCACGGGCTATGACTGGATATTGGAAAACGACTCGGATGTAGAGATCATCTCCACCTTGTGTTACTCCAAGGCAACTTCGCGCCCGGTGCGCTGGGTCTTGGCCGCGCCCGAAGATTCGGATATCCATACCGTCAAGGATCTGGAAGGCAAGCGGATTGCGACCGAACTGGTCAACGCCTCCCGCCGTTATCTGCAGGAACACGGGGTCAACGCGGAAGTGGAATTCTCGTGGGGAGCGACCGAAGTCAAAGTGCCCAACCTGGTGGATGCGATCATCGATGTGACCGAGACTGGCTCCTCGCTGCGTGCCAATAAACTGAAGATCGTCGAAACACTCTTTGAATCGCAGACCAAACTCTGCATGAACAAAACCGCCTTCACCGATCCCTGGAAGCGGGAGAAAGTGGCACGGATCGCCTTGCTGTTGGAAGGCGCTATTTGCGCGGAAGACAAGGTGGGCCTGAAGATGAACGTCCGCAAGGAAGATCTGGAAAAAGTCTTACGGGTCTTGCCCAAGGGCCTCACCAACCCCACCGTTTCCTCTCTGTATGACGGGGAATGGAGCGCGCTCGAAATTATCGTGGACGAAAACACGGTGCGTGAGATTGTGCCGCCGTTGAAGCAGGCCGGCGCGGTGGGCATCATCGAATATCCATTGAATAAGGTCATTTATTAAAAAAAAGTCTACCAAAAATGGCGCAAGGTTGTATAATGACCCTTTCTGGGTCTTGAACCGATAAAAAGTTCCGCCTGTAAACCGGTGCGGAACTTTTTCCGCTTATTTCGATCCACCTCTTCCCATGTTGACCAGGCGTGCCTGGGGCAAGGCGCCTGACGGCCCGATTGGGTTCCGGCCGGTCTAGTTTTGATTAAAAAAAGGAATCATGTCCAATGAAAGACAGGGAACAATTTTCACGCCATCTCATCGAGGCGCTTCCCTACATTCGTCAGTTTTACGGAAAGACCGTGGTGATCAAGTATGGCGGCGCGGCCATGACGGACGAATCGCTGAAGCAGGAGTTTTGTCGGGATATCGTTCTACTCAGCTACGTGGGCTTGCGGCCCATCGTCGTCCATGGCGGCGGTCCGCAGATGACCGCGCTGATGAAGCGGCTGGGCAAGGATACCCAGTTCATCGATGGGCTGCGGGTGACTGATAAAGAAACAGTGGATATTGCCGAAATGGTGCTGATCGGCTCGGTCGGCAAGGAGATTGTGGCCCGGATCAACCTGGAAGGCGGTCGGGCGGTGGGGATTTCGGGCAAGGACGCCGGGTTCATCCGCACCCGCAAACTCTATCACCGCACGGTGAACGAGCCCGATAAAACCATCGATATCGGCTATGTCGGCGAGGTGGAATCGATCGACCCCGGCATTCTCAACGCGCTGCGCGAAAAAGGGTTCATTCCCGTGATTTCGCCGGTGGGGGTGGGCGAGGAAGGCCATGCCTACAACCTCAACGCCGATACGGCGGCGGGCGAAATCGCCGCCGCTTTGAAGGCGGAGCGCCTCATTTTGCTGACCGATACCCCTGGGGTGCTCAAAGACAAGACCGATCCCCAATCCCTGCTTTCTTCCCTGAGTGCCCAAGGCGCGGATGAACTCATTTCCGCCGGGACCGCGGCGGGGGGGATGATTCCCAAACTGCGCTCGTGTTTGCGGGCGCTGGGGGGCGGCGTGAAAAAAACGCACATCATTGACGGACGGGTGCCTCATTCGGTACTGTTGGAGCTGTTCAGCAATACCGGGGTGGGGACACAAGTATACCCGGACGCGTAATTTCTAGGTAAAGGTGTTCATGATGACAACCAAGACACAAACCATTCAATCCCAAGCCGAACTCTATCTGATGGGCAACTATGGCAAGCGGGACCTCGCGCTGGTGCGCGGGGAAGGCATTTTTGTTTGGGATGCGGATGGGCGCCGATATATCGACTGCCTTTCTGGACTCGGGGTCAATAATCTGGGCCACTGCCACCCCCGCGTGGTGGAGGCGGTCAAGCGGCAGGTGGAGACCTTGATTCATGTCTCGAATCTCTACCTGATCGAGCCCCAGGTCGAACTGGCGCGTCTTTTGGTTGAACACAGCCCCGCCGACCGGGTCTTCTTTTGCAACAGTGGTACCGAGGCGGTCGAAGCCGCGTTGAAATGCGCGCGCAAATACTCGTATTGCACTTATGGCCCAGGGCGCCATCGCATTCTGGCCTTGAAAAATTCATTCCATGGTCGGACCATGGGAGCCTTGTCGGCGACCGGGCAGGCGAAATACCATGAGGGGTTTCAACCCTTGATTCCCGATGTCGGCCATGTAACCCGCGGGGATTTCGCGGCCTTGCGGGACGCGGTAGACGAAACCGTTTGCGCGGTCATCCTGGAACCGGTGCAGGGGGAGGGCGGCGTCTATCCCTGTGACGAAGCCTATCTGCGCCAAGTCCGCGCGCTATGTGACGAGAGGGATATTGTGTTGATCTTCGATGAGGTGCAGTGCGGACTGGGCCGGACCGGGCATCTGTTTGCCGGGGACGAGTTTGGCGTTCGTCCCGATCTCATCTGTCTGGCCAAGGGCTTGGCGGGCGGGGTACCGATAGGGGCGATGCTGGCGGTGGAACCGGTGGCCGCCACGCTGACGGCGGGCTCGCATGCGGCGACCTTTGGAGGCAATCCCCTTTCTTGCGCCGCGGGTGTGGCCGCCTTTTCGGTTACGGTCGAAGAAAATTTGCCACAGCGGAGCAAGGCCTTGGGCGCTAAATTCCGTGCCGCCCTGGATACGTTGCGGGTCCAGTTCCCTTGCATTCAGGAGGTGCGGGGGCGAGGCTTGATGGTTGGGGTGGAGATGGATTTCCCCGTGGCCGAGATTCTGCCCTCCCTGCGGGAAGCGGGCTATCTTTGCGGGCAGGCGGGACCGCAGGTTCTGCGGTTTTTGCCGCCCCTGATCATCGAGGAAGCGGTGTTGTTTGAGGTTCTCGGTCGCCTGGAAGCCATCCTGGCGAAACGAGAGAATTGAAAGTTTATCCTTGGTACAAGGTTTGGAGAAGGAAGCATGGTTAAACGTGATCTTCGTACGGTTTTAGATTTACGCCGCAACGAATTGTTTGAAATTTTTGGACTGACGGCCCGGATGAAAGAGAATCCAGAGGCCTACCGCACGGCTTTGGCAGGCAAGACGCTGGCGATGATCAACGAGAAGCAATCGTTGCGTACCAAAGTGACGTTTTTAGCGGGGATTCAGCAATTGGGCGGGTATTCGGTCTATCTGACCAACCAGGATATCAGCCTGGGCAAGCGCGAGCCGGTCAAGGACGTGGCGCGCAATTTGTCGCGCTGGGTGGATATCGTGGTCGCCCGCGTGTTTCAACAGGCGACCATCCAGGAACTGGCGGAATATTCCACGATCCCTGTAGTCAACGCCCTTTCGGACGAAGGCCATCCCTGCCAGGTGATTGCCGATGTGTTTACGCTGTGGGACCAACAGCGCGGCCGGGGCGAATTGGGTGGGCTGAATCTGACGTTTATCGGAGATGGTAACAATGTCTGCAATTCGCTCATCCTGATTTCTGCGTTGGCGGGGATCAACATTACGGTATGCACTCCACCCGGGTATGAGCCCGACCCGCGGATTGTGCGCCAGGGCCGGGAAATTTCGCACCAAAACGGCGGGGCGATCACCTTCGAGGGCGATCCCCGGACCGCAGTGAGCAGCGCCGACGCAATTTATACCGATGTCTGGACCAGCATGGGCCAGGAAGAAGAGGCGGAGCAACGCCGAATGGAGTTCAAGGCCTATCAGCTGAATGAAGATCTGGTTTCCTGGGCGCCGGACCATGCGGTGATTATGCACTGCCTGCCCGCCCACCGTGGGGAAGAAATCACCGAAGGTGTGCTGGAGAGCCAGAACTCCATCGTCATCGATCAGGCCGAAAACCGCCTGCACGCCCAAAAAGCGATCATGAAATTTTTATTTGACGTCAGCCAGTAAGGATTTGGGATAAATCAAAGCAAAAGGCCCCTGTTGCCAGGTAGATCCCCGGTGACAGGGGTTTTTGTTTGGGGTGATGATATTTAGGTGGAATGTTGATAGATGAGTAAGTATTAAAAAAATTTATGATTTACCGAAAAATCCCCTTGACATCCCTCCCCCCC
>JAVFAP010000298.1:0-5633 GCA_034002445.1 bacterium
AGAGCCGTTGGTGGTTTTCAAGATCAAATGCATCTCTCGGGGCATCTGAATCTCGTACCGCACCATGACGTTGACATCACGAGGCGGTTGGGGATAGGTGTTGGTCACCTGAAGGACGTCCCGTTTTGTTTTGGCCTCGATCACCACTTTTTCCGCAAAGGACTTGGCGTCGTCTTCCCTCTTGGCTCGAACTTCCTTGACAGCCAGCACCGCGATATCCGTCCGGTCTTCACCTTTGACCACGATGGCGCCGTTTACCGTGCTGGCATCGATCCAATGGATTGGTTGCGCGTCAAAGGTCCAGTTGGCATGGTCTTCCACTTTGGCAGGCCAGTTGGAATCCATGCCAGCCGAGGCAATGGCGAAAGGCGCCTCCACCGCCGCTTCCGCGACATCGAAGGCCGCGTCAGTTACATCGCCGGCGATATCGACAACCGTGCCGACACATCCCATCATGCCACAACAGAAAATCGCAAAGATACCCATTCGCCCTAGTTTTTGGTTCATCATTTTGTTTCCTATCCAATAGAACGGCGTTCGCAGAAATGTTCACGAAGCAGAAATAAAATCCCTTCTTCCTGTTAATACGAAGAAGGGATGAAAAAAATTCAAATTTTTTCCGGGGAAATGGTGAATTGCAAAAACTAGCGAATTTCGCGCTCAAAAATCAATTCATAATATTTTGCGGTCCCATAGGCCCCTATCCCAGGAGAGAAAATCTGGACCAGGCGCCAACCGTCGCGGGCATATTCCTGGACTTTTTGCTGGTAGGTGTACTGGGCGTCTTTACGAACCCCAAGCCATCCCTCACCTAAGCGGACAAACTGATATTCATACCGTGCGTTCATGGTGTGCCTCACTCCTCATCTCAGATGTAAGATTATCGGTTTTACCCATTCTATACTCAAAAAAACGGTTTCCTATTTCATCCTTCCCATCCATGGTGAAACGAAACCTTCACTTAGTCCTGCAATCCATGCACCTGGAATTCAGAAATTTTTGCCGAGGTTTTCCGCAACCGAAACGCGGTATCCTTGGTAAACGAAGGCATGGGGATGCGCAGCCCATCGTCTTGGGCTGCCAGGTCGGGTAAGGAAGTCACTTCCCCGCTATAGGGATCGAACTGTTCGAGATGATATTCCCCCTCCGTGATCCCAGGGATCGCAATCTCGCTAGGCACCAGCGGGGCATACTGGCTGTAACTGCCGAGCGATGCGAAGCGGTGGGGCCGGTCATGCACCCAAACGAGAATGCGGCCCGCATGCCCTCGGACAAATACCTCGGGCCGTTGAATAAAATCATGCAGCCAAAAGCGCTTCACCGTCACCCAGTCATTGCCCACGTTAGCAACCTGAATCCGGTGGGTTCCCGCCGCAACGGCTACCTGGATGATGCCATCCTCCCCTGGTTCATAATCGGCACGAGCCGAGGGGAAGCGGCGGCGGAACTGTTCTTCCCCATCCACCCGCAGCGCGATCACTGCCCCCGCCTGGGCCACTTTCTCCAGTTCCAGCCCAAACGTAACCGGGCGGATGGCATCAACGACAAAGACCGGATTGGGGACCATATCGATGTGATACCGGCCATGGATGAAATCATTCAGGGAATCGTGATCCGTGATCGTGCCATCTTCTTGAATCACAAATTCTTCCACGCTCCCGTTTCCCCAGCCTTTTTTGGGACTGAACGAGAACTCGCCGGTATTTTCCGGCTTGGCCACGACCTTGGCTTGGAGGGGAACCAGGGTTTCGCTTACCCAATCGATCCCCTCGATGTACTTTTGCGCCATGGCGAAATGAGAATAGAGGTTATAGGGCCGGACCCAATTATCCCACCACCAAGTCATCGCCGCCCCACTATCCCAGCTATGGATGGAGGCCCACAGTTGATTATGGAGGATCACCCCATCGCGGTCCTCGCGGTTGGGGCCTGCCGCGTTGTACGACATCTCCCCAAAGAAATGCGGGACGGTGGGATACTCGGCCTGGGTGCGCGCCGCTTTGGTCTGCTGAAAGTTGATCACATCGGGCACATATGCGTGGGATTGCAGAAAATCCATGCCCCGGATGGGGAAAGTCTGATCCGTCTGCCAGGCCGCGCTGGTGGTCAGCAGGTGGTCGTAGGGGTCCAGTTCGCGCAAGATCCCCGCCATCCGCTCATGCCATCCGGTTACATCGGCCCAGTCCCGAAACGAGGTCAGATCCACCTCATTGAAAAATTCCCACGCCATCAGGTTGGGAAACGCGCCCCACCGCGCCACCAGGTAGCGCAAACGCTCTTTGTAGTGTCTCTCGGCTTCGGGAGAAGTAAAGAACTCACTGGGATGATTTAAAAAGCCGCCGTTCGCTACATTATACGGATTCTCATCCCAGATGGGGTTGGTTGTAGTGGAATACTGGCCATGGTGATTGATACAGAGTTGCACCATGATGCCCCGCTCCAGCGCCAACCGAAAGATGGCGTCGATCAGGACCGCGTTTTCGGAACTATAGGTCTCGATGCCGTAGTAGCGGTCGTGGTTTTTGTTCCACACCAGTTCTGTCCATCCCCACGAACACATCCACAGGCGAATCCAGTTGATCCCCGCTTGCTGGCATTCGTCCAGGTATGATCGCCAGACCTCGACGCGCTCTTGATTGGGGCCCGATCCAACCCAGGAGAGATTTTGCCCCAGGGGGAAGTACGAATCCCCATTATCGAACTGAAAAAAGCGGGGATTCGTCTTGGACACCCGCACGAAGCCGGGATGGGTGGAAGCGGTAACCGTGAAGGTAGCGGATTGCACCTCTTCCCGCGCGCCTCCAGCCTCCGCGGTGATGGCATAGGCGTAGATTCCGGGCTGAGATGGGGTGTATCGCAGTTTCCAGCGCTCCAGACGGTCATAAAAACAAGGCACGGTTTGCGTGACCCCTTCCGGGGTTTGGATGGCCGCCTGCACTAGGATGGAAGAGGAAAAGTAAGGGTTGTCATACGCCAATCCGACCCGGAACGCCGTTTCGAACAAGCCATACTGAGGCACCGACACAGTTTCCTGGCTCCACCCGTTTCTTGCCAAGGCAACCCAGATAACACTGGTGAGGGTGAGAAAGAACACAAAGCGGGGATATGCAACTCGGATTTTCATACAAGAACCTCAAAGCGAGGGGCCAGCCTCGCGGCCAGCCCCTCAAATAGAATCGGGAATAAACAGCCATTTTCCGCTGCTTCAGTTTGCCAAAACTCCGCGCCAAATTAAAGGGGTTCGTCCAACCTGCTTATCTCGTCGGTCATCGGCCATCGGCTTTATCAACCCATGATGTGGAATCGCGGAGATCGATAGGGCCTTAGGTCTTGCAGGGGAGTTCCGTTTTTGGGGGATGCTTTACCCGTCTCTCCGCGGAGGCGGGCTTTTGAACGGAGAGGCTCCGCTTTCGCTTCTGGCTCCAGGGGATATACCACAGGTATATCCCCGTCGCGGTCAATCCGATCAGACTGAGTGCGCTGAGGTAGTAGAAGAGGTTCAGCCAACCGCCAAAAAATTCGCCGGAATGCAGATCGGTGATGACCTTGCCCCAAGTCAGCGGTTCCTGCCGGATTTCGGTCTTGGCAAACAAGCGTTCTTCCACTCTGAGATGATGGTACGAATGCTTCGCCTTAATCCATTGGCCTTCGCTCTCTTGAACCAGAATGGCGCCGTGATCCGAGGCAACCAGGACCGGTGTGCCTTCTGGGGAAAACAAGGTGACGGTCTCTCTTTTTTTGTAGTCTTTGATCCTCGTTTCCGGGGAATCATACCATCGCAAAAGCAGGGACGATTGCACGGGGTGATGCTTCCATCCAAACATCTGGGGCGCAAGCATCAGAAATCCCGTGAAGCCAAGGATAAAAAACACACCAGCAAGCAAGAGCCCCATGTAGGAATGAAGCGATTTCCAGTGTTTAAACACAACCTTCATGGCATGGTGCTCCATTCCAACACCCGGGTTTCTTCAGCGATATGATTGGCGAAGGTACCCGATTTGGTGCCGATATAGAACCGGGTAGGATCACTGGGCGCGGCAAGAATCGCCTTGATTTCCCGGGGATTGCCCTCGGGCAGCCCCTTGTTGAATTCCCGCCAGTTGGCACTTTGCGGATTGGATGTGAAGAACAGGCCCAGTTTTTTCACCCCAGCCCACAACCGGCCTCGAGCGTCGTAGTAGATGGAATCCACCTCGACCTGGGCATTCTGCTCGTTTGACAAATTCCCCGTGATATCGGTCCAATGCAGCCCCTCATCCTTGGAGAGATAAATTCCGGTTTTTGTCGCGATGAACAAGGTATGGTCGGGTGCGAAAGCGAATTTTTCCACTTTGATTTCATTGTCTTTATCCAAGGCGATCCCCTCGTTGCATAAAGTAAACCGCAAGGGGAGAGCCCCATGTTTATTGGCCTTGTATACGCCATTCTTGGTACCAAGAAAAAGAAAATCTCCCAGTATCGTCACATTTTTAATATCCCCTTCCTGTTCTCCGGTGAATTGGGCGTCGGCGCTGATCTTCTGCCATTGCGCCCCCTCATCCGTTGAGCGGTACAGTTCCCCAACGGATGCGAAATCATCCCCGAGTTTTCGGGCGGCATAGAGGATCTGCGGATCCGCTGGATCCTGGGCAATCCACTTGATGTCTTTATCCTCACTACGCGGGGAAGAGGCGATCCCCCGGCTGGAATCCACCCACAACAAGCTGCCATCCTTGCGAATCATCTTGAACAGATCGAATTTCGCCGCAATATAAATGGTGTTGCCACTAGGATCATTCGCGTAATCCACCAAGACCTTGCGCACATCCAGACTAAACAGCGTCGAGATCTGCTGCGTCAGTTCCACCCAGCCTTCGCCCACGGATTCCGCTCCACCGTGGGTCATCCACAAGCCAGTCTTGGTGCCGACATAGACCTGGAGAGGATTACTGGGATGGACCACGATATCCTTTCCCTCCGCGGCCTGAGGAACGAGCCCTTCGTTATGGACCGTCCATGGTAGGCCGCCATTTTTTGTTTTATAGAATCCTTCCTTGGAACCTGCATACCAGGTGAGATCAGGATTGGCAGCGTCACGCAACAAGACCTTGATCTCTTCGGTCAGCCCTGGAATCCCTACCCACTGCCAAGTGGATCCCCGGTCGAGAGAGTGATACACCGCACCTTTTTTATCGGAAATCAAAATTTCATCGGGGTTCGTCGGACTGGGCGCCATTCCATACTCCTTGATTTCTTCCAACGTGGGCGGATTGAGTGCCACCCAGGTTTCCCCACGATCATCCGTACGGTACAAGCCTTCCGCCAGTGAGGCTTCCCCTTTTCCCTTGATGTACAAATAAAGTGAACGGCCATCCGCGTTGAATACCATAGTCTTGATTTCGGATTGGCCCGTTTGTTCCGGCGCGCATTGCTGCCACAGGCCATCCCGCCCCTCATTGAAGAACAGCCCCGTCTTGGTGCCGATCCAGATTTGGTACGGATTGGCCCGAATCGCCACCACTTTTACATCCTGTTGATCACGGCTGGCCAAGCCGGCGTTATTGAAGAACCATGTCGCACCCGAATCCACACTGTAAAAATACCCTCCCTTGGTTGCCAAGTGAATCACATTGGGATCGACCGGATCTTGGAAG
>JAVFAP010000299.1:0-5632 GCA_034002445.1 bacterium
CCACGATTTCGCTTCACTTGTCCTCTCTCTGCGGAACAAGGGGAAATCCATCGGCGAGGTCGCCGACAAAGTCATTGGCAAACGGGCGAAAATCCTCTTCCTCTTGATCATGTTCTTCGCCATCGCCCTGGCGATGGGTGTCTTCGCCAAAGTCGTCGCCAGCCTGCTGCAATTTAAGGAAGACGCCTCCTTTGTCACCTATCCGGAAGCCTCTTTCCCCGCAACCATGCTCATGGTGATTGCAATGGTATCTGGGGTACTGATGCGTAAAAAAATCGTGGGCATGGTCCCGGTGGCTATCGTCGGTACTATCCTGACCTTTGTGTGCGTCTACCTGGGAACCCTGATTCCATTCCCCATTGGCTACAATACCTGGATCGCGGCTCTGCTAATTTATTCTTTTGCCGCTTCGGTCTTACCGGTTTGGTTCTTGCTGCAACCCCGGGATTTCATCAACGCCTTCGCGCTCTATATTGGCATGATTCTTCTCTACACCGCCGCCGTTCTCTTTGCCCCCAAGATTGTCGCGCCAACATTCAACCCCAATCCTGACCTTCCCAGCATGTTGCCCCTGCTCTTCATCACCGTCGCTTGTGGCTCCATCTCCGGATTTCATAGTGTCGTCGCTTCCGGCACTACCTCTAAACAAGTCGCCAAGGAATCCGACGCCAAACTGATCGGCTATGGCGCGATGCTTGCCGAAGGCGCCCTGGGGATTATCGCCGTCATTGTCTGCTGCGCGGGTTTTCCCACGCAGGAAGAATGGTTGACTCACTACACAAGTTGGGGCCAGGCCAAGGGCTTGGGTGCCTCCCTCTCGGTTTTTGTCCAAGGCGCGGCCAACTTCCTCTCCTGGATCGGCATCCCTCTGCACCTGGGTGCTACCTTCGTCGCCTTGATCGTGGTTTCCTTCGCCCTGACTACCTTGGATACAGGAACCCGTATCCTGCGCTACAACACCGAGGAATTGATGGATACCTTCCATCTCTCCGCCTTCAAAAACCGCTATACCTCCACCTTGATCGCTGTCGCGGCGATTGGCTTTCTCGCGGTCTCTCCCGTCGGGACAGAACTCTGGCTATTGTTTGGTACGACAAACCAGTTGCTTGCCGGTTTGGTTCTCTTGACAGCCACGGTGTATCTCGTTGCCAACCGCAAGCCATCCTGGGTGACGGGTGTCCCCATGGTTGCCATGTTGGGCATCACCCTTTGGGCGCTGCTCCTCAACTTGAAAAGTTTCATTTCTGATAAACAGACCACTCTGATCATGGTCGGGGGCATCATCTTCATCATCGCCATCGCCATCGTCATCGAGGTCCTTCTCTTCTTCTACTTCGCCAAAAAGAATCCCCTGCCAGAAGAAGCCTAAAACCAACCCGCACATCAACAATGAAAGGGGCGCGAATCGCGCCCCTTTCATTGTTGTCAGATTGGATTGCCGTTAGCGTGGCGGAATGGGCACGATCCGGCGAATGGGCGCGGTATCCGTCATCACCGAAGGCTGGGTTGAATAACTATTGTAATACGCCGAGTACGCGTTCGCTCGGGGAACGAATCCATGCGACGAGTCGCCCCCATTGGGGTACTGCTGCTGCGCGCTTTTGGATTGCTGTAAGGCCGCGTCAAACATCCGCGCCTTGTACGCCTCCAACTCCGCCTGGGCCGATTCTACCCCTGCGGGTGTTGGTTCCGCTACCGCGATGGTTTGCCCTGAATCGCTGGAATCCGCAAAGGTAGAACCCGACCGGGTAGGGGTGCCTTCCGTTGGATTTTCTAGATAAGAAAGCGCCAAGGGCAACAGCAACAGCGAACACATCACCGTGGCCGTGGCGAAGGTTGGCACGGGACGCACACTGAGCCGCCATGCCTCCAGGGATTCATGCAACCGTGTCCAGACCGATTTCTGCTCTTGGGTCGTGGCGATGCGCCGCTTTAAATCATGCAGCCGTGGCTTGGCATTGTCGGCATCAAACGCCCAGACATCTAAACTCCACCAGAGTTGTTCCATCACCCGCACTTCCTTGCGGCAATCCGGGCACTGGGCCAAATGACGCTCCACTTCAACACGCTCGCGCGCATCCAAATTGCCAGAGGCGTATGCGGTAATTTTCTCGTGGTTGAACGGGCAATTTCTTGCGTTCATGGTATGGCAACCTCGATAGTTCAATACAATCTCAATATTCCCCTAAAATGGGTTCCAACAATTCCCGCAACCGCAGATGGGCCCGGTAAGCCCGTTGTTTCACCGATTCCGGCGTTACGCCTAAAATATCAGAAATCTCAATATAGGTTAAGCCCTGGTACTTGTTCAGCAAAATCACTTCCCGCTGTTCTTCCGATAATTGGTTGATCGCGCTCTGGATCAACCGCTCATCATCCTGCCGGGCACAGGCTTCCCGCGCGTTCGCGCTCTCATCCTCCACCCGATCCAGAAACGAGGACGGCATGTCGTCATCCCGGTCACTGTATTGCGAATCCATGGTAACCAAACGGTTCCAATACCGCCGCTTCTCATCGATGCACAAATTCCGTGCGATCCGATACAGCCAGGAGGTAAATTTGGATTTAGGTTGCCATGTCAGGCGGTTATTGTAAACCCGCAGAAAGGTTTCTTGGACCAAATCTTCCGCCAATTGCCGATCCTGCACAACCCGGAAGATAAATGCGAGCACAGGGCGGTAGTAGCGTTGGTATAATTCATCCAGCGCCTCCTCACGGCCCTGCTGGCACGCCAGCATCAGTTGTTCATCGGTGCAATCAGAGCCCCAATCCATAGCTTGGACATTTCCGGTCGGTTTTGATCGGCTGGTATCTTCTTGCACCGATACGCTCGTGAGAAACTTCGGTACCGCCATTGTTTTTTGTGCAATCGACGTACTAGCCATCCTCTTCACCATGTTCCCTGTATACAGGACTGTTCCTTCGTGACATATCCTTCTCAAGAACGAGTCCAACCACACAAGGTAACACGAACACCCCAATTTTAACCCTTTTTTTTCAATTGTCATCCGAATCCCCAAACATTCTCCCCTAAACACAACTACCTCAACCCCTTTCCCTCCCCCCGCAGTGTTATTGACTTTACAACAATTGAGGAGAAATCCTGGTTAAGACGATTCACAAGAGAAGAGTCTTTGCTTTGCATCCGTAAGCAATTCTAGAAGATCAGAATATGAAATATTCCATCGATCTTTTCCTTTTGGCGGAGAGAAAAACGTACATTGGACTTCATCTTCACTATCCTTTACGCTAAGACAAAAAACCTCTTCCTCTTCATTATACACTTCGTAATGCATCATATTACGTCTGATATCTGATACGATTAATGTTTTAAATTTACCTGTCATTGTAATATTATCCACTTGATACCATTTTAATAGAACCGAATAAGCATCATCCTGTCATAAGCGGGGTTAACGTATAATTGAAAATATCTCGTTAACGGATTGGAAGAGGGAGGTTTCCGCAAATGAATAACATCTGGCAAGGAATGAAAGTCCAGCCTTCCCTCAATGTCTTGGGTTGATGCCTGAACTCCATCATCCCCAAGCGCTGAAAGCGATCTCTTGATAGCGAAGCGGGGAATCCGCGCCAGTGGATGGAACGCTGAAGCGACGCCGCACCAATCCAGCTCTTACGTAATTCCATCCAACCTTCAAACCTCATCTCTCCCCCCCCCCGATCTCCCAACAATTACCCACTATCCACTGCCTTCCTGACATATCCAATAATAAAACGAATCATAATACCCAAAATTCCGTGTCCCTAAATTCTGGATCCGAACCAGCACCGTCGGCTCGTGGATAATCCCGCCTGGAATGACAAACACCGATTCCATCCAATTCCACGGCGTCTCCGATAAAACCCAATCTCCCAAAAAATACCCGTTCCCATGGACCCGCAATCTGTAGGTAAACATCGGATGATCCCCAATCCCGTCACATGTACGAATGATCAGGTAGGCATCCTGCCCAGGGGCCAGGTTGGATAGGCAAAACACCTCCTCCCCGGTAATCCGCCGCCCCGCGTCCACAATATCATACTGATTCAAGATCCCCTGTTCCCTCAATAAGGGGATCAGTTCTTCCTGTTCTTCTTCTATATCCGGCCAGCGCTCGTCGATCTCATCGTGATAGCCAAAATTTCGCCGGAAGGGGATGGAGATGGGTGGGAACCGGTTGCCGGCATTTTTCACACGGTATAGATGGGACGCCTCACTTTCCAGGTCGGCCACATCCAGCGCGTCCCGGACCTCCCACCCCGGCTGAAGGGTGGCGGGACGGGGCTGATCTTCCATCCCCGCGTATTCCCAATTCACTTCATACACCGTTTTCTCGAAACTTGGATCGAATGGATCATAAAAGGTAACTCGAGGCCGATGAAAAACATCATACTTATTGGCCAATTGGGGGAACCAGGAAGGAAACACCGCGGCATACTGCGGCCTTGCTGACTTGGGTATCTGCTCCAGCCGCTCATACAGCCCCCCCTCGCCCAGCCGGTAGGGGATCGCGGTGTCATTGCTCACCAACCCCACCAGATCAAGCAGCGGAAACTGCCCATAATACGCCAACGCTCCCGCGTCATTGATCGCGACTCGGTCCCCCTTTTTGAGGTTATGATTCAGCCAGCGTGCTGTCTCCTTCTGCTTTTCCGCGATGGTCAGGGATTGGTTGATCGAATTCGCCAGCCATTGCGGCCAAGCGGGCAGGGAAACCAGCGTGGCCAAGAGGCAGAAGGCCATCGTGGTGATTTTCTGCCGGTCTCCAGCCCATTCCGCCAGCCGCTCCGCCCCCGCGAGTGCCAGGAGATATAGAACGGGCAGATAGGGGTGCAAATACCGGAAACTATGCAGCGACCACACTTCCAGCGTTGCGATTGCGCAAAATACCGTAACCAAAGGCAATCCTACCGCGCCCGCACGCCACCAACGGTCTTCCTTCTCCCCTAACGCCAACCCAACCGTCCCCAGCCCCGCCAGCAGCAAAGTCCCCGGCAAGATGAATTCTCCCGGATAGGGGGAATAGGTCGGACTGCCCAGCAGAAACAAACCGATACCACTCAAATTCTCCAGCCACAATTCCCCCTTCTCTCCCAGCGTGAGGATTGGACTGTGCAGCAAACTCTTGGCGATCAAACTATTCCCAGCCGTTGCGCCTGTCATGAACCAGTTGATCCATGTGGGAAGAACGATGGATACCAGGCAAAACCCCATCCCCAATAGCCCCATTGGCGATAAAAACACCGGCCAGGCTGATCGTCGGGCAATGAACGACAGAACGAAAAATGTGATTCCTATGGCGATAATCCCCCCTTCGGGTCGGCATAACGCCAAAAAGCCCATCGTAAGAAATAGCGGCGGCCACTCCTGCTCGGTTAAAAAATACAGCACCGCCAATAGCAGGGCAGAGAAGAGGGCATTCTCCATCCCGCTCCAGATCCCCCAGGCGAAATAACCGGATACAAACACCAGCACCATCGCCCAGTTCCCAATCTGCGGCGAGACCAGCCGTTTCCCCAAAGCGAACACAAAGTAAAAAATGGAGGCATACGCCATCCCGGCCAGCAGGTAAGCCCAGACCAGATGCCCGGCCCCACGAAATCCCAGCCCATACCCCAGCGCCAGCAAATG
>JAVFAP010000300.1:0-5625 GCA_034002445.1 bacterium
GTTCCCCGCCCTCAGCACGCCAGATTGGCGGGTGTATGCCGTCACCGCCGGATATTGCCTGATCGTGGCGGGGCTGATCTGCCTTTGCAGCCGCCGGGGCCTGATCGCCGAGGATGGCGCGATCGGCATTTTCATGTCCACCGGGATCGCGGGGGGGCTGTTCTTCTTTTCCCTGCAAGGGCAGCACCCTGTCGCCTTTCATAATTATCTCTTTGGGGATGTCCTCGCCACGGGAAGCGCCGATCTCATCGTGCTGGGATCGATAACTGGGCTGGTTCTTCTTGCCTTGCTGGTTTTCTCCCGCTGGATTCAGTTGACCAGTTTTGACCCCGTCTATGCCCGCGCCATCGGGATCCCCATTCATGCCGTACAAGGGCTGATTCTCTGCCTGCTGGCGCTGGCGGTCATCACCAGTATAAAAATAGCGGGAGTATTCTTCATTTCGGCTCTGCTGGTGTTCCCGGGAGCCATCGCCCGCTTGTTTACCCTGCGCTGGACAACCATGCTCGCCTGCTCGCTTTGGGTTGGGGGACTGACCACCGCCGCAGGGTTTCTGCTGGCGATGCGTTGGGAAACCATCCCACCCAGCGCCATCATCATCGCGCTGCAATTCGGGGTGTTTCTGCTGGCATGGGTTGTCTCGGTCTGGAGACAACCAGCCTAAAAAGCGGCAGGACACATACCGTCTTTCAACAGAGGATACAAACCATGACAAAACCGATCATCGCTATCACCATGGGAGATCCCGCGGGGATTGGACCCGAAATTATCGCCAAGGCCCTGGCCAAGCCAGAGACCTATGCCACCTTTTCCCCCGTCATTTTTGGCTCGGAGCGGGCTTTACTGCGGGCGTTTGGGTTCACTGGCGTCTCGTTCCCCTACGAAAACCTTGATCCGAAAAAATCCTTCCCCACCACCGTATCGGGCATCGGCTTGTGGAATGATGAATCCCAATTGGGCAAGACCCTCGCGCTGGGCGAGGTGGACGCCGCCTGTGGCGCCTCCGCCTTTGTGTGGCTGGATACGGCGATCCAACTGGCCAAAGAGAAGAAAGTCGCGGCTATCGCCACCGCCCCCCTCAATAAAGAAGCCTTGAACAACGCCGGGTACCACTATGCTGGGCATACGGAAATTCTCGCGGAAAAAACCGGCACTGCCGAGTACACCCTGATGCTGATCGCGGGCGCCTTCCGGGTCACCCATGTCACCTGCCACGTGGCACTGCGGGATGTATCATCCCTGCTCACCCGCAAGCGAATCCTCAGCACCATTCGCATCTTCAACCAGGCCCTGACCCGGCTGGATGGCCGCCCCCCCCGTATCGCGGTCTGCGCCTTCAATCCCCATGCCGGGGAAGCGGGGCTCTTTGGGAGTGAAGAAATCCAAGCGATCCGCCCCGCCATTGAACAGGCGATCCAGGAGGGGATCACCGCAGAGGGGCCGTTCCCCTCCGATTCCATCTTTCCCCAACTGGTGGGTGGGCGCTATGATGGAGCAATCGCCATGTACCACGATCAGGGGCATATCGCCTTTAAAATGGCAAATTTCGCCTTCGATCCCGTCAAGAAGGAATGGGATACGGTAACCGGCGTGAACGTAACCCTAGGGCTTCCGATCATCCGGACCTCGGTGGATCATGGCACCGCGTTCGACCTGGCGGGGACAGGGAAAGCCTCCGAGCGTTCCCTGCTGGACGCCATCGAAGTGGCCCTGCGCCTGACTGGCAGCGTGGAATCCAACAGATAAAATCAAAAATGCCAAGCAGGGATTTGAATTCATCCAAGGGTAAGGATTGGTTATGAAACAGGATATGAGCAAGCGGTTGCTGACACCCGCGGCGGAAGCGGAAGATGGAGGGGTGCCCGAAACACTGCGGCCGCAAAGCATGGGCTCGTTTGTGGGGCAGAAAGAAGTCAAAACCAAACTCGCCATCTGTATCGAGGCTGCGCGCAAGCGGGGCGAGGCGCTGGATCATGTTCTGCTCGCGGGTCCGCCCGGCCTGGGGAAGACCACCCTGGCCCACATCATCGCCAGCGAGATGGGGGGAAATCTGCGCACCACATCCGGCCCCGTGTTGGAACGCAAAGCCGATCTGGCGGGCCTGCTGACAGAACTCAAAGCCGGAGACGTGCTCTTTATCGATGAAATCCACCGCCTCAACCGCCTGGTGGAAGAATGCCTTTACCCCGCGATGGAAGACTTTTTCTTCGATATCTTGATCGGGGAGGGGCCCCACGCCAAATCCGTCCGCATCGACCTGCCCCAGTTTTGCCTGGTGGGCGCCACCACCCGGTCCGGCATGTTGACCGGCCCCCTGCGGGATCGCTTCGGCATTCAATGCCGGCTCAATTTTTATGAGACCGAGGATATTCTGTTAATCCTCACCCGGTCCGCCAAACTGCTGGAGATCCCCTTTGAAGAAAAAGGCATCCGCGAACTCGCGTCCCGTTCGCGACGCACTCCCCGGGTGGCCAACCGCCTGTTACGCCGGGTGCGGGACTATGCCCAGGTCCGGGCGGAGGGGAAAATTACCCGCGACGTGGCGATCGAAGCACTCGACTTGCTGGAGATCGACCATCGGGGGCTGGACCAGATGGATCGGCGCATCCTGCTGACCATCGCCGAAAAATTCGGGGGCGGGCCGGTGGGCCTGCGTACCTTGGCCATTGCCCTGGGCGAGGATGAAGGAACCCTGGATGACGTGTATGAACCGTTTTTGATTCAAGAAGGGCTCATCAATCGCACCCCCAGCGGTCGCCTGTTGACCCAGGAAGCCTACAACCACCTCAACCTGCCATCCCCGATCCAGGCCAAGGAAAGTCAGTTGGGTCTCTTTGAAGAATGATCGCCTCCAGTGCCGGTTGGGATGGAATTGAATGAAAGTGAGTTTTATTCCTTTCCCAAATATCCGTGGAACGTTATGATGAAAACCATGAAATGATTCAAATCAACCGGTCTTTCCCAAGAGAGAGCCGTGATGGATAGAGAAATGAAAACAACGTGTACCTGCCACACCCACCAAGAATCGAGCCCAAAACACGAGGGATTTTTTACCGGGGTCAATATCCCCGATTATGAAAAGATCTTAAATTGCATCCGATGCGGGATGTGCCTGCCGCATTGCCCCACCTACCGGGAAATGAAGATGGAACGCGCCACCCCCCGGGGCCGGGCCGCTCTCATCCGCGCCGTCGCGGACGGGCAACTGGAACTCAACCGGGCCTTCGCGGATCAGGTGTTTTTATGCCTGGATTGCCGCGCCTGCGAAACCGCTTGCCCCTCCGGCGTGCGCATTGGCTATCTGATCGAATCCGCGCGAGCGCAGGTCGAGCAGAACATGCCGCAGAACCCCATCATCAAGCAGTTCAAGAATTTTATCTTCGGCTGGCTTTTCCTGCGCCATTGGCGGCTGGAACTGATGGGCCTGGGACTTCGCTTTTATCAAAACACCGGCTTCCAGAAATTGGTGCAGATGAGCCGGGTGATGTACCTCTTCCCCCGCCTCTTCCGCTTTATGGAGGCGCTGCCGCCCACAGGGCTCAAGACCCCCTTGCGGAAGACCCTGCCCGCCGTGGTCCCCGCCCAAGGCGAGGAAAAAACCCGGGTTGGTTACTTTTTAGGGTGCATGATGAGCATCATGTTCAACAAAACCACCTCGGCTACCCTCAATGTCCTCACCCGAAGCGGCTGCACCGTGGTTTCCACGAAGGATATCCGCTGTTGCGGCGCGCCCCTGCTCTCTGAAGGGTACAAAGAAAAAGCCAAAACCCTGATGAGAGAAAACCTGGATCTCTTCGATCAGATGGATGTGGAGTACATCGTTACCGATTGCGCGGCCTGCGGAGCGGCCCTGAAAGAGTATGCGGAATTCATGGAAGACGATCCGGTCTACCATGAAAAAGCCCATCGCTTCAGCGCCAAAATTCGGGAGATCACCGAATTTTTGGCGGAATGGCCCCACTATGTGCCGCCGCGGAATGAACTGCCCAACCTGAAAGTCATCTACGACACCCCCTGCCACCTGGGCCACGCGCAACAGGTGTGGGATCCACACAAAAAACTGGTCGCCTCCGTCAAGGGCGTGGAACTCGCCCCCTTGCCCGAGCACGACTGGTGCTGCGGCAGCGCGGGGATTTACAACATCACCCATCACGAGATGGCAATGCAGGTGCTAGACCGCAAGATGGACCACATCGAAAAAACCGGCGCGGATATCCTTCTGACCGCCAACCCCGGCTGTCTCTTGCAGTTAGCCTATGGCGTCAAGGAACGGAGCCTGGACATGGATGTGCGGCACGTCGTCGAACTGCTGGACGATACACAGAACCTCAACGGCAAATGCGGGAAATGTGGCAGGAAACCCCGGCCCGAATGCGCCAATTAATCCAACGAAAAAAGTCTGTGTAAACTCTCGAATTACTCATTCCCAAGGGGGCCGCTTACACGGCCCCCTTGCGTGTAAGCGGCCCCTTGGTTTTTATGCGGGGTCTGAGTTACTTGATCGTAAAGTTGGAAAAGGTCGCCCAGCGTGGCGCGTTGGGATCGCCGCTTTGGGTAAACACCCCAATGCGCGGGCGGGGGTCCATGGGGTAGAGCCATTCCCCCACTTGCTGGCGTAGCCCTTCCGTGCCGACCAGGGCGGTAAATTTTCCATCCTCCAAGGTCAACACGAGTTCCACGGGAGTGGCCTCGATCGACTGTTTGAAAATCCCCAAGACTTGTGCCGCTTCTTCCGGCACCATCACCCCATACAGTTTGCCATCCACCATTTCCAGCACGAACTTGATATAGGTGTCGTCATCGGTGTAGACAATCAGCCCCGCTTGCTCAAACTGGGATTGAAATTGCGCATCCACCCGCACCGAAATGGTTTTGGCACCGGGAGGCAGGGGACGCACCAGAATATTGCGCGCATCCTTGCCTTCTCCCATCAAACCACCGGGCTCCAGTTGGATGGATAAACCTTCTGGCCCGGTCCGGTGGGTGGCAGGATTCTCGCGGATCCATTCCCAGGGCGGCTGGGGCGCGGCAGTAAAGGACTCCGTGATTAAAGAACTGCCGGAGGCCAGATCCATCGCGGAATGGTTCGCATTGCTGCAGCCAAACAAAGCCAAACCAAGGAATAAAATCATTACCTTTTTCATCGTTTCTCTCCTCGTCCGTGAATCGCTCTATCATAGCGTTTTTTGCGCCAAGCCAACAGGAGCCACCATGGCCAGTCCCCAGTCTCCCCCGGTGGAAATGCAGGAATTCCACAATTTGCAACTACGCCTCCTTTCCTTTCTCTCCATTTCAAGTAATTTGAATAGATCACCTTTCATTCAATCCACGTTAGATAAGAAGAACATCCATCATGCCATCATTCTCCAAACGACTGATCATCACCACGGTGGGAATTCTGCTGTACGGGATCAGCATCGGCGTCGCGGCTTCCATCTTCAACAATTTCTTGCATGACACCTACCAACTGACCGCGCAAGCGCGGGGCCGGTTGGAGTTCCCCCGAGAACTGCCTGGGTTTCTCAGCGTGTTCATCGCGGGCAGTTTGTTTTTCATCGGGGATAAGTGGAAAGCCGCCCTGGCGGCATTGGTCGCCGCACTCGGCCAGTTTCTGATGGTATCCTG
>JAVFAP010000301.1:0-5622 GCA_034002445.1 bacterium
CCGCGTCGTTGTATCCACCGCCATCGAGACCACCAATCCGGATATTCAAGCCGCCCAAACCCTGCACATCCCCATCGTCCACCGTGCGGAAGAACTTAGCCAGGCCATCCCCGCCGATCATCTTTTGGCCATCTGTGGCACCAGCGGCAAATCCACGACCACCGCGTTGACCGCCTGGCTGCTGTTGGCGGCGCAGGAACTCCATTGCTTCGTAGGGGGAGCCGAACTGCTGGACAACACCCCGGGTGGATTGGGCTGGACCGCTGTCCATGTCGGACAGGGTCGCTGGTCATGCCTGGAGCTGGATGAAAGCGACCGTTCCCTGCTCCGCTTCGCTCCCCGCCACACCCTGATCCTCAACATCACCCAGGATCATCACCCCTATGAGGAATGCCTCGCCCTCTTCCAGCAGTTTTGCGCACAGGTTACGGGGGAGTTTTTCCTGAATCAGGCCGATCCCGGCTGCCAGGCCTTGGGCCAGCGCCTGGATGCCAGCCGCGTCTACTGGTTTACGCCACCCCTACCGGAGGCGATTACCCAGACCACCGAAGGGATCGCGTTCCCCTACAAAGACCGTACGCTTTATCTCCCCCTGATGGGCGTCCACAACGCGGAAAACGCCACCGGGGCGTTAACCATGCTGGAAAGGGTGCTGGGCTCCGCCTCACTGGACACGCTGAGCCACGCCCTGCAGGGCTTTCCCGGCATTCGCCGCCGCATGCAGCGAGCAGGTACCAGCCGAGTCCCTGTCTATGATGACTATGCCCACAATCCCGAAAAGGTGCATGCCGCCATTACCGCCTTACAAACCCGGTTCGCGCGGGTTTGGATCCTGTTTCAACCCCATGGGTATGGGCCGTTGCGCTTTCACCTGGATGCCTTCGCCCAGACCTTCAGCCAGACTCTTCGGCAACAAGACCACCTCGTCCTTCTCCCTGTCTACGATGCCGGGGGCACGACGGACCGCGGCATTACCTCGGGCGATCTCGCCGCGCAGATTCAAACACGCAATCCGGTTTCGGTTTTATCCCGCGATGACATCCTCGCCACCCTGCCCACCCAGGTGCAGCCAGGGGATGCAATCCTGGTAGCCGGGGCGCGGGATGATACCCTGACGACTTTTGCCGATCACATCGCGGACTTCCTGGCCGAGACGAAGTAAAGCGCTCTTTCTTCAGCTCAATTCAACAGTTGATAATTGCAGAAATCCGTGGCCCGCTTCTATCTTGATCCTCATGCGATCCTGGCTTATTCTGGTTATGGCAAACCCAAAAAACCTAAAGGATAAACCATGACCAAGCGGCGCTGTTTCCTCATTTTTCTACTAACTCTTTGCCTTTCCTCTCTTGCTCCATTTACCACGGCGGAAGAACCGCTGTGCATCAGCGGGATTTACCCGCATCTCGCCATGTTCAATGAGCGCTTCAAGGAGGATGGCGCGGGCGAAACCGGGGTGGGCGCGGTGGTGCCTTGGGCGGGTAAACTGTGGGTGCTTACCTATTCCGCCCACAAACCGGGAGGCAGCGCCGACCGGCTTTATGCAATCGATGACGATTTGCACATGGAGATCCGCCCCGAGAGTATTGGTGGCACCCCCGCCAATCGCCTAATCCACCGTGAATCCAATCAACTGTTCATGGGACCGTATGCAATCGATGCGGAAGGCAAGGTCCGTGCCATTCCGTATTCATCCCTGTTCGGCCGCCCCACGGCCACCTTCCGCCACTTGAGCGACCCTGCCAACAAAGTCTATTTCTTCACCATGGAAGAAGGGCTGTACGAGGTGGATGTCCATAGCCTGGCTGTAACCACACTGTATGAAGACCGCAACAAGAAGGATATCCCCGATCTCATCCCTGGCTATCACGGCAAGGGTGGCTATACCGGGCAGGGACGCATCGTCGTCGCCAACAACGGGGAGCAGGGCGCAGGCCAGGCGGGATATGTGGGCCCCTCTGGCAGTTTGGCCCAGTGGGATGGCCGCGAGTGGACGGTGATTCAGCGCCATCCCTTCTGCGAGGTTACCGGCCCCGGCGGCCTCTACGGCAACGCCAACCCTACAGATCCCATCTGGGCCACCGGCTGGGATGAAAAATCCATCCTTTTAATGCTGCTGGACGAAGGGCAATGGCACACCTTCCGCCTGCCCAAGGCTAGCAACACCTATGACGCCAAGCATGGCTGGTATACGGAATGGCCCCGCATTCGCTCGATCCACGACAACCACTGGCTGATGACCATGCACGGGATGTTTTGGGATTTCCCGAATACCTTCCGCCACGGCCATACCGCTGGAATCCGGCCCCTCTCCTCGTACTTGAAGATCGTCGCAGATTTTTGTAGTTGGAACGGTAAACTGGTCTTCGGCTGTGATGACACCTCGCTCTTCGGCAATCCTATCGCCGGTCAGCCCCAATCCAATCTGTGGTTTGTCGATCCCGATGAGCTCAGCCAATTCGGCCCAGCCAGCGCCTATGGCGGAGTGTGGGAGAAAGAGAATCTCCAAGCCGGCAGCGTGTCCGATCCCTTCTGTATCGCTGGTTTCTCCCAACGCACCCTGCATCTGGGCCATCGCGGTGATACGGCCGTCGATTTCTCCATCGAAATCGATCCCGTTGGGACAAACCAGTGGGAACAATGGCAAACGGTTCGCGTCCCCGCCCAGGGCTATGCCTTCCTGCCCCTGCCCATCGATCTGCAAGCAGAATGGGTTCGGCTGACAGTGCGGCAAGACTGCACCCAGGCGCTGGGCCATTTTTACCTGGCGAAGACCGATCCCCGGCCGCTGCTGCCCGATCCGGCACTCTTTCAACGCCTCGCCAAAGCAGACGCAACCCAAGTTCAGTTTGGGTTGATTCGCCCCCGAGGGGATGCGGACAAAACCTTGCAATTCAACGCCATGACGGCGCATCCCGATGGCAGTGTCACTGCGGCAGGATACTACGAAATCGGGGCGGCCATGAAACTGGAGAAGAAAGACGACCCCGCCGCTGCCCAATACCTGGAAGCCCACGCCCCGATTTACAAGGCCGATTTTACCCAGGACACGGCCTCGGTCATCGTGACCAACTACGATGGGCAGCGCTATCGTCTGCCCAAAGGAGGGCCAGCATTTCAATCCCCCGGCCCGCTGGGCCAACCTCGCGGCATTCGCGAAGTCGCAACCGAACGCAATCTGTTCAATTGCCAGGGGACGTTCTACGAACTGCCCCGGCCGGAATCGGGCGGTTTCGCCAAGATGAAACCCATCAGCACCCACCAGCGGCTCATCCAAGATTTTTGTTCCTGGCGCGGGCTCTTGGTCCTCTCTGGAACCAGCCCCGCCGAGGCGGACGGCCACTACATCCCCAGTGAAGATGGGAAAACCGGCCTGTGGTTCGGCACCATCGATGACCTGTGGCAGTTAGGCAAGCCCAGCGGCCAGGGCGGGCCGTGGGCCCAAACCCCGGTCCAGGCAGGCAAACCATCCGACCCCTACCTGATGACCGGCTATGACAATAAGCAGCTACACTTATCGCACAACCAAGACCTCCCGGTGTCCTTTACAATCGAGGTAGATGTGACGGGCAATGGGGAGTGGTTCTCGTACAAATCCATGACTGTGCAACCCGGCCAGATCTTCCACTACACATTTCCCAGAAATTATGGCGCCCGCTGGGTGCGGCTAATCGCCTCGACCGATTGCCAAGCCACGGCGACCTTCATTTACAATTGAGGCGAATGAGAGAAGGACAGACATAATGACAGAACCCCACAAACCCTATATTCTGGAAGTCTGCGCGAACTCGGTCGCCTCGGCGATGGCGGCGCAGGAAGGCGGAGCGGACCGGGTGGAACTCTGCGCCGCGCTGGTCGAGGGTGGCATCACCCCATCCTGGGGCGCGATCCAACTGGCACGCGAAGCCCTGGGCATTCGCCTGCATGTGCTGATCCGGCCTCGCGGCGGGGACTTTTGCTATACCCCCACAGAGCAAGAAATCATGAAGCGGGATATCCATCTTTGCAAAGAACTGGGGGTGGATGGTGTCGTCATCGGTCTGTTGCATCCAGATGGCGGCGTGGATATCGAAGCCACGCGGGAGATGGTGCAGATGGCGGCGCCGATGGATGTGACCTTTCACCGCGCTTTCGATATGACCCCCGATCCCTTCCTCGCCTTGCAACAGGTCATCGAGACCGGGTCCAGCCGGATCCTGACCTCGGGCCAGAAAAACAAAGCCCCGGAGGCGGTGGAACTCATTGCCGAATTGATCCGCCAGGCCGGGGATCAGATCACCATCCTGGTCGGCAGCGGCTTGAATGAAAGCAATGTACGGGAAGTGATCCAAAAAACCGGGGCGGCCGAAGTGCATCTCACCGGCAACCGGGTGTACGAAAGCCCCATGATCTATCGCAATCCCGCCGTCTTCATGGGAGGCAATCCCCATATCCCCGAATACGAGATGTGCCAAACCGATCCAGAAAAGATCCGGACCGTGGTTCAGATTTTACAGAACGCGTCTGGTTTATAATCCTGCATGGAGGTTAATCTATGTTTGTCGTATGTGTTACGGTTCATGTCATACCCGGCTTTGCCGAGGCGTTTATCACCGCGACCGAAGCCAACGTCCGCGGAACCCGGCAAGAGACGGGCAATGTGCGCTTTGATGTCCTGCGCGGCATCGACGATGAAAACCGTTTTTTCCTCTACGAAGTCTACAAAACACCCGAGGATTTTGCCAGCCATCAGCAAACCGCTCATTACCTGGAGTGGCGGGAAACTGTCGCCGACTGGATGGCGGAAAAGCGGGTAGGCTTGAAACACACCAGCGTATTCCCCGCGGAACAAGACTGGTAACCCAGCGGACCAGGGATCCAAGCCGATTTCCCGAACGAGACCCACACCTAGCCAAGGGGCGCGGCATCCTGCACAATAACCCACCCTTGCAAGCATGATCAATAGTATAAAGGAGAGACTCATGAAAAAACCCTATTGGATACCCATTCTGACCCTCAGCCTGCTTCTCGGACTCAGCGGGGCAGTGCTGGCGGAAAGCGTTCTCGCACCTGGCGCAGTTCTCAAGCAGCTGGGCGGAGGATTCAAATTCACCGAAGGCCCGGCGCCAGACCGGGACGGGAACGTCTTCTTCACCGATCAGCCCAACGACCGCATCCTGAAATGGCAGCCGGATGGGATCATCACCACCTTCATGCAGCCCTGCGGCCGCTCCAACGGCCTTTTCTTCGATGAAGAGGGCAACTTGCTGGCCTGCGCGGATCGCGAAAACCAACTGTGGTCGATCGCGCCGGATAAAGCGGTCACCGTCCTGATCAAGGATTATCAGGACAAATTGCTGAACGGCCCCAACGACCTCTGGCCCGCACCCAATGGAGGGATCTATTTCACGGATCCCCTCTACGCCCGCCCCTATTGGGAACGCGACCCCGCCATGCAGCAGGAAGGGCAGTATGTGTATTTTCTATCCAAGGAGAAAACACTCAGCCGGGTGGCGACGGATCTGGTGCAACCCAATGGCATCATCGGCACGCCGGATGGCAAAAAACTCTATGTGGCCGATATAGGGGACAAGAAGACCTACGTCTATGATATCAACGCCGATGGAACCCTGGCCAATAAGAAAC
>JAVFAP010000302.1:0-5616 GCA_034002445.1 bacterium
AAACAGGCAAGCCGACGGATTCTCTCGCGCTATTGTCGTCGGTGGTCGCGGCTGGAAACGAAATTCCTGGCTGGGGTTACCATCGAGCCCTTGCATAAGATGCGAGTCACCATCCGGCGGATACGGATCCATTTGCGGGCGTTTTCTTCCGTTTTTCCCCGGCGAATGCGGAAGCGTGTGGAAAAGCCCTTGCAGCGGATGACCCGGATTCTGGGAAGAGTGCGTGATTTTGACACCGTGTTGGCGTATCTGGATTCTCTTATATGCGAAGCCTCGCCGGGCAATGGGGCATTTCTTCGCGCTGTGCAACAGGATGTGCAATACCTGCGCGAGGATGCGTTAACCCAGATTGAAACCATTCTGCTGGGGACACGGTACTCGAAACTGCAAAAAGCTCTCTATCACCTGATCTCGGGCAAAAGCAAGAAAAAGTTGGGAGTGGTGCGCGAAGAGGTGCCTCGGCGGATACTTGTCCTGGTTGACCGGATCACCCAAAATCCCCTCCATGAGAGTTCTTGCAGCGACACCGAACTGCACACCCTCCGCCTGCACTTAAAAGCCTTGCGATATCTTTGCCAGGATTTCTGTTCCTGCTACCCCCGCCCCCTTCGCAAGTGGATCAAGCGAATGGAAGCCATGCAGGATTGTCTGGGCGAAGTGCAGGATAAAAGCCGGGATATCCAGTTTTTACGCCATCGTTGGTTAATGCACCAACCCAATCAATCCTGGTGTGGATATGAAGAAGGGTACGAGTGGCTTTTGGATCGGATGAATCAGGCCAAGGAAGAAAACCGCGCCCGGTTTTTTATTTTATGGCGCCAATTCTCTGCCCCTCAATCCATCGCCAAACTTCGTCGGCTACTATCCAACCCTCGTTGAGTCTGTGCCCGCCTTTTCTGTCCTCCTGCTTGTTGCTGCTTTTGCGGAAACGGGTATAATGGGGCTTCGACCGCATGGTGACCTTTATTTTATTGATCGAAAGAGCCATCCGAGGAGATGGGTTGGATTGCCCCTTGTGGCAAGAAAATTGGTGTGGGTATGAACGAGCGGAAACGGCGAATTTTAATTACCAACGATGACGGGATTCACTCCGACGGCATTCAAATCTTGGCTCAGGCCATGAAGGATGTTGGAGAGGTGTGGATCATTGCTCCAGACCGGGAGCGTAGCGCGGTCTCCCATTCGTTCACTATCAACCACCCCATCAGGGTCACGCGGTTGGCGGAACGAACCTTTATTATTGATGGCACCCCGGCCGATTGTGTGATGTTTGGTACCCGGGGCTTTTTGGAACATCCGCCCGAGCTGGTGGTCTCCGGCATTAACCGGGGCCCCAACCTGGGGATCGATACCGTCTATTCCGGTACGGTTGGCGCGGCTCATGAAGGCCATCTCTGCGGTGTCCCATCTTTCGCGATCTCGATGGATGTCCCCCGCGCGGGGGAGCCATATCAATTTGAAACGGGGGCCCAATTCGCCCGCCACCTGGCGCGGGAAATCTTGTCCCGCCACATGCCGGATGGCTCGTTTTTGAATGTGAACGTGCCCAACCTGCCTTGGGAAAAACTGCAGGGCGTCGCGGTAACCCGCCTGGGCCAGCGCGTTTACCGGGACCGCATTATCCGCCGGGAAGACCCGCAGGGCCGGGATTACTATTGGATCGGCGGGGAATCTCCCACCTGGGTCAAGGCCGAAGGGACCGACTTCCATGCCCTGGAAGAAGATAAAATCTCGGTCACCCCGCTCGGTCAGGATTTTACCCAGTTCCACGCCATCCCCGAATTTGACCGCTGGAACCTTTCGTTAGAAACTGATTGAGATTACCATGCCTCCGCTTCACCGACTCTCATACCAACGAGGAGAAACTTCGTGCAAGGTTTAATGGATTGGACTACATCCCTGGTTATTCAAAATGGGGAATTTACCCAGAATGCGTTTGTGGCGTTGTGGATTCTGGCGTTTGCGGAATCGTCCTTCTTCCCCATCCCCCCGGATATCCCGTTTATCATGATGGGGGCGATTCAGCCCAAGATGGCCTTATTCATGGCCTTTCTGCTCTCGACAGCTTCGGTGATCGGGGGCGCCCTGGGCTATGGCATCGGCCTCTATGGCGGTCGCCCATTGGTGGAGTGGATGGTGAATACCCGGTTTATCGGGCGGATCTTCAATCAGCAAAAATTTGATATGGTCGAAACCTACTACCAGAAATATGATGTCTGGGCCGTTCTGATCGCGGCTTTCACTCCCATTCCCTACAAGGTCTTCACCATTGGCGGGGGGCTGTGCCGTATTCATTTCTGGAAATTCATGCTGGTCTCTCTGATTGGCCGCTCCAGCCGTTTTTTCCTTGTCGGGGGGGCACTCTATTTCTTTGGGGATCATGCCCAGATTTTGGTGAAGAATTTTGATAAATTCCTGGTGGGGATGCTGGTTCTGGGTGTGCTGGGATTCGTTGCGATGAAATATATGGTGCCAGCCAAAAATAAAGCCTGAGCCAGGACGGCGGGATTTTATGAAGCGAATTTTTTTCCCGTCCGGATGGAATTGCACTACACTATACCATTATGGGAAAAAATAAAAGTAAATATTCATCTCACCCCAGCCCCAAGGACCGGGCCCTGGCTGGGCAGAACCTGGCGCCCAAAAACCCGGTACCGATCATCCAATACCTGGATACCTTGGAAGAGGGAGCCCAGGAACAGGCGGAGTGGTGCGCCAAACTGCCCCATGCCTTTCATCACATCGCCCTGATGCCCGATGCCCACCAGGGCTATGCCATGCCCGTGGGCGGGGTCATGGCGCTGGATGGCGCTGTGATGCCCAACGCGGTCGGGGTGGATATCGGTTGCGGGATGATCGCGGCCCGGACCCCGTTGACCGCCTGCGACATCCGCAAGGATCTGGAATCCATCGCCTATGAGGTGTTAAACCGGATCCCCGTCGGGTTCGAACATCACAAAAAACCGCAAAAAGGCCGCGTTACCGAGTACACCTTTGCCAAGGGGGGCAAGAAAGTCTCCCTCAAAGAGCAGATGCCGGTGATGATGGAGTACGCCGAAGAAATCCCTTACCAATTGGGCACTCTTGGCGGCGGCAACCATTTCATTGAATTTCAACGTGACACCGAGGATACGCTATGGGTCATGCTGCACTCGGGCTCGCGCAACATCGGGCTGAAAATCGCCAACGCCTACCATCGCATCGCCAAGCAGTATTGCGCCTCGCTGGGGTTCCCCGGTGATTACGCCTTTCTGCCCCTCGATGTGCCCGAGGCAGACCTGTACCTCAACGAAATGCAATGGGCGATGGACTTCGCCGCGGAAAACCGCGCTCAGATGATGGATACGGTTTTATCCATCCTGACCGAGTTTCGCGGTCGGGCGGTGCGGCCCACCTTCCATGTCCAGACCCATCACAACTACGCCGCCTGGGAGACGCACTTTGGCCAGGATGTCCTGGTTCACCGCAAGGGGGCTGTGTTCGCGGGCGAGGGCGTGCATGTCATCATCCCCGGATCGATGGGGACCGCCAGTTATATTGGGGTGGGGAAGGGTGCCGAAGCCTCATTCCGGTCTTGCTCGCATGGAGCGGGCCGCCAATTGGGCCGCAAGCAGGCGATGAAGGCCATCTCGGTCCATGAATTCGAGAGACAACTGGAGGGTATTATCGTCGTCACCCCCAAACTGAACCGGATTCTGGACGAAGCCCCCTCGGCGTATAAGAATATCGATCAGGTAATGGAGAATCAAAAAGATTTAGTGGAAATTGCCTATCGCTTGGAGCCTCTGGCTGTGGTCAAAGGCTAAGTTTTGTTCTATAGTGTGTTGTACGAACCGATTGTTATCCTCCAGGAGAAAATGTATGGCTGAGTTAAATGGTTATCTCTCTTTGGTTCTTCATGCCCATCTGCCCTATATCCGCCACCCGGAACATGAAGAGTTTTTAGAAGAGGATTGGCTTTTCGAGGCGATGACGGAAACCTACCTTCCGTTATTGGATTCATACGATCGCCTGGTGAATGAAAAAATCCCTTTCCGGATTACCATGTCGGTTACGCCGCCGTTGGCGGAAATGCTGGCGGATCCCCTGTTGCAGAGCCGCTATGAACGCCGCCTGGAACGGTATATGGAGTTGGCGGAGAAAGAACTCCATCGCACCAAGCAAAAGAGCAATCAAGAGTTTCATGCTGCCGCCAAGATGCATCATGAGATTATCCAGCGCTCGATGCATCTCTTCCGCGATTCGTTCCACCGCAATCTGGTGGAAGGATTTAAGCGCTTTCAGGATGAAGGCGTGCTGGAGGTGATCACCTGCGGTGCCACGCACGGCTTCTTGCCCCTGATGAACACCACCAACGCCAAGCGGGCCCAATTGTTGATCGCCAAAAAGAACTACATCAAGCACTTTGGCCGTCCCCCGCGCGGCATTTGGCTTGCCGAATGCGGCTATGAACTGGGCGTGGACAGCCTGCTGGAAGAAGCGGGCATTCGTTTCTTCTTTGTGGACACCCATGGCATTCTCTTTGGTACCCCCCGTCCCAAGTACGGGGTGTATGCGCCCGTCTTATGCCCTGGCAACGTCGCCGCCTTCGCACGCGATATCGAATCCTCCAAGCAGGTCTGGAGCCGCGAAGCCGGCTATCCCGGCCATCCCGAATACCGTGAATTTTACCGCGATCTGGGCTACGATCTCCCCTATGACCTTGTTCAGCCCTACCTGCATGGCGATGGGGTACGGCGCAATATCGGCTTTAAATATCACCGCATTACCGGCGAAGTGGACCTGTCGGAAAAACAGCCCTACCGGCCCCAGATCGCGCGTGACCTGGCAGCGGAACATGCCGGGAACTTCATGTTCAACCGCCAGCAGCAAATGGGGTACTTGCGCCAGTTCCTGGACCGACCCCCCATTATCGTCGCGCCCTATGATGCCGAACTGTTTGGCCATTGGTGGTTCGAAGGCCCCATGTTTATCGAATACCTGTTCCGCAAAATGGCCTACGATCAGGAAGAAATCACCTCGATCACACCCAGCGAATACATGATCAAGCACCCGGTGATGCAATCTGTCCAGCCGGCCCCGTCCTCCTGGGGAGACAAGGGCTTCTACGAGGTCTGGCTGAATGGCACCAACGACTGGATTTACCGCCACCTGCATCGCTGCGAGGAACAGATGATCGAACTGGCCTCCACCAATCCCAAGCCGGACGAACTGACCGAACGGGCCTTGAACCAGGCCGCGCGGGAATTGGTCCTGGCACAGAGCAGCGACTGGGCCTTCATCATGACCACCCAGACGGCGGTCCCCTACGCCCGCCGCCGCACCCGGGAACATGTGCATCGCTTCCATACCCTGTATGAGCAGATCAAGAATCATCAGATCAACCTGGATCAATTGCAGGATATGGAATGGAAAGACGCCATCTTCCAAGAAATCGATTACCGGGTATATCTGTAAAAAGAATTCCAGAAATGAGGGCAGGAAACGTTCCTGCCTTCGAACTGCTCTTCCTCTATCGAATCCTGTGTGGAATATGAATAGTATTGAGCGATGGCTTGAACAGATGGAGTATGATTTTGACACAGCGGACGATGTTGCGATCCGGGCGCTATCTGT
>JAVFAP010000303.1:0-5616 GCA_034002445.1 bacterium
GCAATCGCCCCCGTCCCGGACTTTGTTGGAAACACCGATGGGGATCAGGTATTCGTCTTTCGGCACCTCGCCCTTCCAGCCGTACATCATTTCACTCTCGATGAACATCACCGGGTTGTCATCGCGGATGGCGGATTTGAGCAGTCCCTTGGCGTCCTTGGGCGTTGATGGCATCACCACTTTCAACCCCGGCACGTGCATCAGAAAACTCTCGATGGATTGCGAGTGCTGGCAGCCCAGCATATGGGCCGCGCCCCCTGGGCCACGAACCACCATGGGGCATTTCAACTGCCCGCCGGACATATAGCGCATCTTGGCGGCATGGTTAATGATCTGATCCAGCGCCAGGATCGCGAAGTTAAACGTCATCACCTCAATAATTGGCCGCAGTCCCACAGTCGCCGCGCCCACTCCCAGGCCAACAAAACTGTTCTCGGTGATGGGGGAGTCGATCACCCGCCGGGGTCCGAATTTGTCTAGCATCCCCTGGGACACTTTGTACGCGCCGTTGTATAACCCCACCTCTTCCCCCAAGAGGAAGATGGTTTCGTCTCGTTGCATCTCTTCGCACATCGCTTCATTGAGTGCTTCACGAAATTGAATCTCACGCATGGAACGCTCCTTATCCTTCTACCAAAACATCTTCATACAGGGTTTCAAGCCGGGGCTCGGGGGATTCGATCGCCCGTTTGACCGCATCACCAACCGTATTCTTGATTTCTTTATCGATCTCTTCCAACTCCGCCTGGTTGGCCATGCCATGCTCATCCAGATACTTGACCACCACCGTGATCGGGTCGCGCTTGCGCATTTCTTCCACTTCTTCCTTGGTGCGGTAGTGGGAATGGACTGGGTCGGACATGGAGTGCCCCCGGAACCGGTAGGTTTCGGCATCGATAAACGTGGGGCGCGAATCCTGCCTCGCCTTATCCACCGCCTTTTTGAAACAGGCATAGGTGGCAAAGAAATCCATCCCGTCCACGGCATGGCCTTCCACCGAATAGGCATCGGCGGTGCGTTTCGAGAGTTCCGTTACGGCGCTGGCCCGTTCGACCGCCGTCCCCATCCCATAGCGGTTGTTTTCGCAAATGTAAATGATGGGGAGATCCCACAGGGAAGCCATGTTCAGTGATTCATGGAAAGTGCCCTGGTTCATCGCCGCTTCGCCGAAGAAGCACAGGGTAACCCGGTTATCCTTGCGATAGTGGGAGGCAAAAGCCATCCCGGTCCCGATCGGGATTTGCCCGCCGACAATTCCATGCCCGCCATAGAAGCCGTTCTCTACATCGAAAAAATGCATGGACCCCCCCTTGCCCCGCACCAGGCCGGTTTCCCGTCCCACCAGTTCGGCCGCGCAGGCCATGGGATCCGAGCCTCGCACCAAGGCATGACCGTGGTCTCGGTACGAGGTGATCATATAATCATCCTTCGTAATGGCGTATTCCGCCGCAACCGCGACTGCTTCTTGCCCAATATAGAGATGACAGAACCCCCCAATTTTTCCTTGCTGGTACAACTGGGCCATGCGCTCTTCAAACCGCCGGATCAGGAGCATTTTCCGGTACACATCCAGAAGCGTCTCTTTGTTGAAAATGTCTGCTTCGTTCGAAACCGTCGAGGTCGCAACCATCGTATTGAATCTCCTATGCCGTGGCCGATCCCTGGTCTCAGACACCGGCCCAGCCAAAGAAAACAACTTTTCTTGGCTTGGTCCAGCCGGATAACTTAGGATTGCCACGTATTCAGTCTATGATTTTATGAAAGGCCCGCCACAGCCAGTGAGTTCCCCCTTGCATAGCCCCGGCGGGTATCCTGTATTATATATTACAACGGGATTTACCAAATTTCGATGTAAGTCGCTGGAATTCGTAGAAATTCATCGATTCAACTGGTTTGAGAGATATTGTATGACCACTTCCCGCTTCGTCCACTTACATGTCCATTCCGAATACAGTCTCCTTGATGGGGCTTGCCGCCTAAAAGGGTTGATCAAAGAAGCCAAGCGCTTGAATATGAGCCACTTAGCCCTGACCGACCACGGGGTGATGCACGGCTGTGTGGAATTTTACATGAAGGCCGTGGCCGAAGGGGTCCAGCCCATTTTGGGGATGGAAGCCTACGTCTGCCCCGGATCCCTACGCGATAAGAAAGGGGGCCGCAGCGACGCCGGGATCGACGACCTGACCGACCGCACCAGTTTCCACCTGGTGCTGCTCGCCAAGGATTTCGAAGGCTACCAGAACCTGATGTCCATCGCCTCGCGGGCACACCTGGATGGCTTTTACTACAAGCCCCGCGTCGACCATGAAACCCTGCAACAGCACAGTAAGGGACTGGTCGCTCTGACGGCCTGCCTCAAGGGCGAAATCCCCTCTTCCCTCATCGATAACCGTTACGAAAACGCCAAAACCCTGGCCCAAAAATACCAAACCATCTTTGGAGAAGGCAATTTTTATCTCGAAGTCCAGGGCAACGGCATCCCCGAGCAGGATAAAGTCAACGCCGGGCTGCGCGAACTCTCCAAGGACCTTTCCATCCCCCTCGTGGCCACCGCCGATGTCCACTACCTCAAACAAGAAGACGCCAAGACCCAGGATTGCCTGATCTGCATCGGCACAAAAAAAATCCTCAGCGATCCCGACCGCTTTAAAATCTCCACCCGCGACCTGTACTTCAAATCCGAAGAGAACATGAAAACCTCCTTGCCCGGCTTTGAAGACGCGATTGAGAACACCGCCCAAGTGGCCCAATTATGCAATCTTGAACTCAAATACGATGGGCGCACGCTGCACATGCCCAGTTTTGAAATCCCCAAAGCCTTCGAAACCAAGGTCGATTACCTGCGTGACCTGGTTTACAAAGGGGCCAAGGAACGCTACGGAGAAGTGACGGATGCAATCCACAGCCGGATCGAAACGGAGCTGGATGTCATCATCGGCCAGGATTTTACCGGCTACTTTCTCATCGTGTGGGATTATATCAACTTCGCCCGCCAAAAGAAGATATCTGTCGGCCCAGGCCGTGGTTCCGCCGCTGGTTCGGTCGTGGCGTACTGCCTTTATATTACCGATATCGATCCACTCCAGTTCGGATTACTATTTGAGCGCTTCCTCAACCCGGAGCGCATCTCCCCGCCCGATATCGATACCGACTTTTCGGACAAACGGCGCGATGAACTGATCCGCTACGTCCAAGAAAAATATGGCAAGGACAAGGTCGCTCAAATCGCCACCTTCGGTACCATCGGTGCCAAAAACGCGGTGCGCGATGTCGCCCGGGTGATGGGTCTTCCTGCCGTGGAAGGCGACCGCATCGCCAAGATGATCCCCGACGGCTTGGGTGTAACCTTGGAACAGGCCCTCGCCGATGTCCCTGAACTGCGCCGCCTGCGCGAACAGGATTCGGTCCATGAAGAGCTCTTCCGCCACGCCCTGGCGGTCGAAGGCATGGCCCGCCAAACCTCCACCCACGCCGCGGGCGTGATCATCGCGCCAGATACGCTGACCAAATTTACCCCCCTGATGCGCGGCGCCAACAAGGAAGAGGATGTCTCCACCCAGTACGAAATGAAAAACCTGGAGCTCATCGGCCTTCTCAAGATGGACTTCCTGGGTCTCAAAAACCTCTCTGTCATCGATGGCGCGGTCGAGATCATCCACCAGCGTTACAATCCCGATTTCGATATCAACACCATTCCCCTCGATGATAAAAAAACCTATGAACTACTGGGCAAGGGCCGCACCAACGGTGTTTTCCAATTAGAATCCACGGGGATGAAAGAAATCCTCAAAAAACTGGAACCCGAGCACTTCAGCGATATCATCGCCCTCCTGGCTCTCTACCGCCCCGGCCCCCTGGGCAGCGGCATGGTTGATGATTTCATCAACCGTAAAAAAGGGATCGCCGAAATCGTCTACGATCATCCCTCGCTGGAACCGATTCTCAAGGAAACCTACGGCATCATCCTGTACCAAGAACAGGTCATGCAGATCGCCAACATCATCGCGGGCTTCACCCTGGGCCAGGCGGACTTGATGCGCCGCGCGATGGGGAAAAAGAAGGTCGAAATCCTGGAAAAGATGGAAAACGACTTCTACGAAGGCGCCAAACGCAAGAATGTCGATCTAAACATCGCCAAACGCCTGTGGAATCTCATCTTCAAATTCGCCGGCTATGGCTTCAACAAATCCCACAGTGCCGCCTATGCCGTCATTACCTACCGCACCGCCTATCTCAAGGCGCATTACCCCGACGCGTTCATGGCCTCCATCCTCACCACCGATATGGGCGATACCAACAAGGTGGTGAAGTATGTGCGCGATTGCGAGGAAATGGGCATCCTCGTCCTGCCCCCCAACGTCAACCACTCCGATATGGATTTCACCGCCACCGATGAAGGGATTCGTTTCGGACTGGCGGCAATCAAAAATGTCGGCACCGGTGCCGTCCGTACTATCATTCAGGAACGCAAGAAGAAAGGGAAATACAAATCCCTGGATGATTTCTGTGAACGCGCCAAAAATGGCGTACTCAGCAAATCCCTAATCGAAAGCCTGATCCGCGCGGGAGCCTTTGACAGCATGGGCCACACCCGTGCCACCTGCCTCCACGCCCTGCCCGACGCGGTGGAACGGGCCCAGAAAGTGCAGAAGGATAAAGCAGCGGGGCAGGATTCGCTCTTCGGTGATTTTTTAGATGAAAACGCCTCCGCGGAAGACACCATCAAGGAAGAACTGCCGGAACTGGAGAAAAGCGAACTACTCAAATATGAAAAACTGCTGCTGGGTTTTTATTTCAGCGGCCACCCACTGGCCAAGTTTGAAAACGAACTATCCCTCTTTGTCACCGGTCAGGCTGGCAATATGATGGATAAAGAGGACCAAACCAAGGTGCGTCTGGCTGGGATCGTCTCCAACCTGAAAAAGAAAAAAACCAAGAACGGCGATCGGATGGGCACCTTCTTGCTGGAAGACCAAACCGGCTCGGTCGAAGTCGCCGTGATGCCCAACCTGCTGACGGAACGGGAAGAAGTGATCAAGGATGATGAAATCCTCATCGTGGAAGGCGTCGCCTCCCAGCGTGGCGACACCGTCTCTATCCGCGCTGATCAACTCTTACCCGTGGACGAAGCCTGGCAGAAGTTCATCAAGGAGATGCATATCCAGGTCAAGTCCACCCAGTTAGACGAAACCCAGCTGACCCGCCTCAAAGGGACCCTTCTGCAGGCGAACGGCTCGGTCCGGGTGGTGATGCATATCCACTTTCCCGAGATCGGCATCCTGGATTATGAGCTGGAACACGCCTTTTTCGTCGTCCCCAGCCATGATCTAAAAAACCGCATCGAAGAACTGTTTACCGAAGACTGCGTCCGGTTCAAAGCGATCAACGGGTTCACAACACCCAACCCAAAAAATGGCAACCGCTACGGGAATAAATATCCCCGGCGAAAAGCCGCCGCGTCCTAAGCATTTGATTCCAATCAACCTAGCGAAAGATTTCTAGCCGATCATCGGGAAGGAAGAGGGCGCGCGCCCTCCGTCCTCCCACTCCTCCGAATGGGCGGTTCCAGATACAGCGCTTCCTATTGACACGTTCCGTTGGCTTCAAGACCGAAGT
>JAVFAP010000304.1:0-5612 GCA_034002445.1 bacterium
AAAGCCCCCTTATCGGTTTCCAGTCCCGTTACCTGCATCCGGCCCGTATCTGGCTTGGGCTTATCCATCCCAATCCCCGCGTTGTAGAAGCCCCAATTGGAGAAAACCGGCGGGGTGTGGCAAGTAGCACAGAGGCCTTTCCCTTTAAAAATCAGTTCTCCGGCTTTGGCGTCATCGCTCATGGTGCCTTTATCGTAGGGCGCGTTGCCCGAGAGCAAAGTCCGCTCGAACGCGGCGATCGCCTTGGTAATGTTATCCTTGGAAATTTCTTCGCCAAACACATCTTTAAACCGTTTGACATATTCGGGGACCTTTTTCAAATCCTTAACCACGGCATTAAAGTCATGCCCCATTTCAATGGGATTTTCCACCGGCCCTCCGGCTTGCTCTTCCAGGTGCGCCGCCCGGCCATCCCAGAAGTCGGAAGTGGCATAGGCCGAATTGAGCACGGTATTGGCATTGCGCTCGCCAAACTGACCGGCAATCCCCTCGGATGTAGCCTTGGGCTCGGCATAGGCGTGTTCGGGACTATGACAAGTCGCGCAGGAAATGGTTTTATCCTTGCTCAGCCGGGTATCAAAATACAGCAATTTCCCCAACTCCACCTTTTCCACTGTCATCGGATTATCCGCCGGGACAGGCAGCGCCGGTAAGCCTTTCGGTACCTGGACCTGCATTGGGGTGGCGGCAAATCCCAGCGATACAGCCAACGCACCTACCATAACGACCCACAAACTGAATTGCCTCATTTCTGTTACTCCCTTACGTGTGATGGAATTCCCCTATTTTAAAAGAACCACACGATTTGTCACTCTTTTTTTTTAGAAAAATAAAGCGATAAGTCAAAAGAAATCAATAAAATAGAATAACAATACTAATATTTATATTCCTGCAATCTCATTTTTTCCGCCAATATACCTCAATAGTTTAACGCCTGAATGACAAATTGTATTATTTCATACAGAATTCGAAATAGGGAGGCAGAATCATTCAAAGGGAAAGCGGAAACACCACAGGCACCCATGAAAAAAAGACAGGATGCAATGCGAAGAAAAAGGATTGTTTACCCCATCATATCAAGGATCGTGCAAACCAACACCCCGAGACTGATGGCGCCATTCACCGTGAAAAAGGCGGTATTCACCCGGGAGACATCCTCGGGGGAAACGATGGAGTGTTCGTAGATGATCAAGCCAGCAAAAATAGTGATCCCCCCAAAGTAGATCCAGCCGAGGTGGCTGGCATACCCAAAAAACGCAATAAACACGATGCAGAGCCCATGCAGCGCAAAAGCGATCCGCAACGCGTTTTTTTTCCCACAACGAACCACCAACGAATGCAAGCCTTGGGTTTTATCGAACTCTTCATCCATCAGAGCGTAGATAATATCGAATCCAGCGACCCACAGCAGAACCCCAGCCGCTAGGAGAAGGGAAGCCAACGAGACATTCCCTTGCACCCCGATCCACGCCCCGACCGGCGCGATCGCCAGGGACAAGCCCAGAACAAAATGGCTGAGCCAGGAAAACCGTTTGAAATACGAATACCCGTTAATGACAATAAAGGCGAGGGGAGACAAAACAAACGCCAGGCTGTTGAGGCTCCACGCCCCCCAAAAGAACAAAGCAGAAGAAACCAGCCAAAGCCCGATTGCTTCGAAGAGACTGACCGCCCCGCGGGGCAAGTGGCGGGACTGGGTGCGGGGATTGAGGGCATCGATCTCCCGGTCCACGATACGGTTGAAGGTCATGGCGGCGGTGCGGGCTGAAACCATGCAAACCAGAATCCATCCGATCAGGGGCCAAGCCGGGAGGCCCCCCGCGGCAACCAGCATGCTGGCCAAGGCAAAGGGCAAGGCAAAAATGGTATGTGAAAATCGGACCAGGCCGAGGTAATTATGAACGCGGTCAAACAGTGCCATTGAACCAACTCGATGCAGGGATAAAACGAAACGCTCCCGCTTTCTACAGGTTTTACAGATGCGTTTTCGTTGCAATCGAGTCTATTTCCGCCCACCCCCCTTTGACAAGGTCTTTGGCTTCAAAACCCAGGTGTTGCAAAACCCGGGCAACAACAAAATTGACCAGATCATCGATGCTCTGGGGATGATGATAAAAGCCCGGGCTGGCCGGCATAATACAGGCCCCAGCCAGGCACAGTTGCTCCATGTTGCGGATTTGGATCAGGTTGTACGGAGTTTCGCGGGGCACCAGCACCAAGGGGCGTTTTTCCTTGAGCGCGACATCCGCCATACGGCTGACCAGCGAATCGGAGATCCCATGCGCCATCCGCCCCAACGTCCCCATGCTGCATGGCACGACCGCCACCCCCTGGAAGGGGTAGGAACCAGAGGCCGGGGCGGCGCCGACATGGGTATGGTGGTGGTAGATCACCCATTCAAAAAGTTCTGGATTCATCCCCTCGATATGGCCGGTCTGGAGATCGATCTCGATCCCCAGTTCCATCTTGGCGATGGCGGGGACTGTGGGGCTGATGGTCAGGTGCACGATGGCATGCCGTTTCACCAGTTCTTCCAGCACCCGCAGACCATAGATCACACCGCTTGCTCCTGTTAACGCCAAGCCTACCGCACGCCGTTCGGGCTGATCTGCCATGAGTCCATCTCCATCTTGTTTCAATCGGGGCGGCTTGTCAAAAAAACCGTTGGCCCGTTCACTTGGCTGGCAATCCCCCAAGGAGAATCCTCAACCGGGTGGATTTCGTGTTCCATATGGGGGATCATAACCGCCACTCTTTACTTTTATTTCCCCCTAAGGTATTTTAGGGTGCATCCGAAAATGGAACAGGGTACTTCTTTTATTCAATAGTCTGAGGCGATGAGACATTCCTGTTGATTTCCAGCCAAAGTTGGAAAGAAAAAGGTGTGGATCAATCCCACGTCAACAGGGCTGGTATGACGAACTCCGAGAATGGATTCACGGCCGCCTTTTGGTGGCTGCAAGCGGCAGTCCTTGCCTGTGTAATTGTAGCGGGGCTCAGTGTGGTTTTCACCGGGTTCAATTTGGTATTGTTCATTCAATACAAATTGGGCGCGCACTCCATCCAAAAGTTTCCCGAGTTGGAAACGTTCCTCCTGCAAATCGATCAATCACCATTTTTCTTTCTTCTTGAAAATCTGTATACTATCGTCGTGTGGGGAGGCATTCTTCTCTGTGCCGCATGGCTCTACCGGTTCCCCACCAGAGCGTGGCAGGGGCTTCGTTTTCTTTTGGGAATCGATGTGTTTATCACGGTCGCACAGTTACTGTACCGGTCTTGGAAGGGCTCGCTGGTCATCGAAGATGGTGGTTTTTTCATTCTTCTCAACACCATGCAAATTTTTTCGCTTATCGTTTTGTCCCACCCCAACGTGGTCGATACGATTCATTGGATTGCCAGGCAGCGCAAACCGAAGGCAGAATGAGGAATCCGGTACCGGGTGAAAGGGGATTAACATTCTCATGGAAACATCCACTCTCCAATTTGTCATTGAATCGTGTTTCAGCAAAAACGAATTACAAGAGTTTTTCCCCAGTCCGACCCCGCTTCAGGACGCGGTAGAAGCCATCTTGTGTGAGGACAGCGAAGGCGAAGCCCTCACTCAACTGCTCGACCAGGCCTCCCAACAGCAGCGGGAAAAAATCCGTTCGATGTCCCCCCGTGAGTTGCGCGGCAGCCTGGCAATCGAGTTTTTGGAACCCGGCAAGCGCTTGGGACTGATCCTCTGGGCCTTGCTGCGGGATGACCGCCTCAGTGCCCGCTCGCTGGCGACACAAATCGTCGATTCGTTCCCATCCCACTCTGCCTCCCCCCAAGCCTCGGACTATATGGAAACGGATTCAGCTGTCGATGTGGTTCCCATGAACTCGCCCGAGGAGGAATCGTCCTTTGCAGACGAAGACCTCGATGTGGAAGATCTGCTGGCGGATTTACGATCGAGTGAAGTGGATGCGTTTTCTTTCCCGGAAGAATCCACTACCCCCGATTTTGATTCAGAATTAACAGACCTTCCCGAGACATTCACTCTCGAAACGCCTAGTACAGACGATGTCGATACCTTGCTCGCTTCTTTGTCCGAAATAGATGACGAAAACAATGCCGTCGATCTGGACCATCTGGAAGAAGTCCTGGATCGTTCGTTACTCGACGATAACGATCTGAACCAAGATCTACCAACCGAGTCCGCGGATGCCATGCCAGCGCAGGGATTTCTTGTCGAAGAGAGGGTGGACTCACTGAGCCCACAAACCAATATACAGCCAGCCCCAGAGCATCCCCAGAGCGACGAAATGATCCAACTCAGTGGGGTAGAAATCCGTCTCAGTTCATTAAAAAAGGCCTGCGAAAACCTGTTTGAGGAACCGGTTGAGTTGGTCAGTGATCCCAACCTGATCCAAAACGACCAGTTGGTGGTTGTGGGGAAACGATGCGGGGTTCGGATTCTGCACGGCCCCCATTGCGAATTACAACCCCAGACCCATCCCCTGCCCCAAACTTCGCAAGCGGTTGAAGTGTCGTCCAGCAGCCTGCAATCCGCCTTTTCCCGGATCTACGGGGAGAGCGTGGAACTGGTTCCCGACCCCAACCTGCTTCATCAAGGGACCATTTTGCTTGCGGGCCGAAAGACGGGGATTGCCCTGCTCCAAAATCCATCCATTTCCGTAACCACACCCTCTTGGGCTCCGCAAAGTGGCGAGCGAAGCGGATTATCGGAAGAACTGCAAGATCTGAAAAACCGTCTCCAAGCCCTGGAAGAGATCATGGCGAAGGGGATGCCAGCCATAGCCTCCCCGCCAGAACACACCCCTCCCCCCCCGCTCCCGATCGAAGACGAGATCGTGGAAGAAGCCATCTCCATCGACGCGCTCGAATCGGATGAGTTGGAACCCATCTCCATTCCCCAGGAGGGTGATGAACCCCCGCTGGAGGAGAGTTCCTTGGACGAATTGGATGAGTTGGATGAGGATATTCTGGCGGCGATTGCCGAACAGGAGAAAGCAGACGAGAAAGAGTGTGTTTCCATTCCCAGCGAAGTGAGAACGGCGGAGGAATTCTCTGATGAATTCAACCTGGATGAATTCACGGAGTCTCTGACGGAGACCAATCCAGATCCACCAACAGAAAACACCGAACTCAGCCACGCCGAGCCGGAAGAATCCATTTCCCCTGAGTTCGGGTTAGAGTTGGATGAGATCAATATGGAGGAGTTTGATCTGGGCGAGGGCTTGGGAGATTTGGATCTGGAAGAATTGGATATCGAGGAACTGACTGCATCAGAGGAAGGCAAACAGGAAGGACAATCCAGTCCCATCCCCGACATTGGAGAAGACGAACTGGATTTAGAATCCCTGAGCCTTGAAGAATTGCTTGATGACGAAAGCGAAGGCGCAGACCAAGAACAGCCGACCACCCAGAATGAGTTGGCCAATCTGGATTTCGATTTGGATCTGGATGTCCTCGCGGAACTGGATGAAGAGGAGGTTACATTCACCCCTTCCAAGGTATTCTCGGGAGAGCAGATTTTGCTGTTGGGGGGGGATGCCCAGCACGAAATCGACTACCTGCGGATTGTAGTGGAACTCGGCGGCCATCCCGAGTGGTATGCCACCCTC
>JAVFAP010000305.1:0-5595 GCA_034002445.1 bacterium
CCTCTATGTCTCCGAGACGGGAAGCCGAGTGAAGGTCTATCGGGAACCCAACGCCTTGGACTGGTCTAAATGGGTGCGGCTGGGCATTCTTTCCGATCCCATGATCAAACAGCCCGAACAGCCCAAAAAGGAAGAAGCCCCCGCCGAGGATGTGCTGACCGTCGTGGAAAGCGTCATCCCCCCCGAATACAGTCTCCCGCTGGAATTCAACCAGCCGCTGCATCAGCCCCATCTGGAAAACTTCTTCAACACCGTGCGCGGCACCGCGTCGCTCAACTGCCCCGCCGAGACCGCCTTCGCCGCCACCGTGGTGGTGCTGAAAATGCAAGAAGCCATCGCCAGTGGAAACAAGATTACCTTGACCAACCAAGATTTCACGGTCTGATCGCACTTGCCGATCATCCCAAAAGTCCCGAGCGGGCAGGCCAACCAGCCTGCCCCTCCCACATGAATCAGAACGACATTCCCAGGAGATGCCTATCGTGCGTACGTGGCTGTTTGATCTCGCTTTTGTAGTCCTGCTAAGCCAAGCGTTCCTCGCCCAAGCCGATACCCCACAACCCCTGTTGGGAGACGAAGGCGATGGCAGCCGCGCCATCCCCGTGCACCGCATCCCCCTGCTCGATGAAGGCGGGATCGCCATCACCCCGGACGATGAGCCCCTGGTGCCTTTCTCCCCGCGCCAAACCTGCGCCAAGGAATGCCATAGTTACAGCACCATCGCTTCCGGCTGGCATTTCAACGCCTTGGATGCAGAAAGCAATCCTGGCCGTCCCGGCCATCCCTGGATTTACTGGGATGCCCGGCTGGGGATTCAAATCCCCCTGTCGTATCGCGCCTGGCCGGGTGTCTTTTCGCCAGACGAGATCGGGATGCAGCCCTGGGAATTCATCCTACGCTATGGCCGTCACCTGCCCGGCGGGGGGATCGGCGAAATCGAAGAGGGCCCCCAGTCCGAAAAACTCCTGCGGTGGATGGTCTCGGGACAACTGGAAATCAACTGCCTGGCGTGCCATAACGCCGCCCCAGAGCAGGATCAATCCGAATACGCCACCCAGATCGGCTTGGAAAACTTTCGCTGGGCAACGGCCGCCGCCAGCGGGCTGGCCTTCATGGAAGGTTCCGCCCGGGCCATGCCCGATACTTACGACTACCTGATGCCGGATGAGGTGGGCGATCCCAAACTCACACCACCCACCATCCAGTATCAATCCACTGGTTTTGATCCCAAAAACCGAGTCTTTTTTAACATCACCCGCACCGTCCCCAACGAACGCTGCTATTTCTGCCATTCGTCCTTTCAGATCGATTCAGACCATCCCGAAAAATGGTCCCAGGATCAAGATATCCACCTCACCGCCGGTCTGCGTTGCGTGGATTGCCATCGCCATGGGTTGGATCACACCATGGTTCGGGGCTACGCGGGCGAAGTGCAGTCTTCAACCAATCCCCTCGCTTTCGTATCCACTTGCGAGGGCTGCCATCTGGGCCAAGGGAACGCAGCCTTTCCCCAGCACGGCCGGTTCGCCGCACCCGTTCCCCAGCATGCGGGTTTTCCTCCCATCCATTTTGAGAAACTCAGTTGTACCGCCTGCCATGCGGGCCCCTGGCCAGGCGAATCCACCCAGCAGGTCAAGACCGCCATGGCCCACGGCTTGGGGATCAAAAACAGCGACAAAAGCCCTTCCGCCCTGCCCCACATCATGACGCCGGTTTTTGTGAACGGAGATGGCGGCAAACTGGAACCCCATCATCTGGTGTGGCCCTCATACTGGGCTCGGTTCGTCGAGGAGGAGATCGTACCCATCCCCACGGAAACGATCCGCGCGGCTTTCGAATCCATCACATCCTCCACCGCCGAATGGCAAGACGGCTGGCAAACGCTTCCAGAAGAGACCCTCTCCGCGATCCTTTCGGTCTTGGCGGCCGATCCGGCCGAACCCCGCCCCGCCTATATCAGCGGAGGCAAGATCTGGCAACAGGAGCAAGGCCAGTTGGTCAGCCAGGAACATCCCGCCGCCGCTCCCTACACCTGGCCCGTCGCGCACAATGTCCGCCCCGCGGCCCAATCGCTGGGCGCGCGTGGATGCGAGGATTGCCACTCCGTGGATGCCCCGCTTTTCTTCGGAGATGTACAAGTCGATTCGCCCATCCTCTCCCTGCGCGATACAACCGTGAACCAGGTCGCCTTTCAAGACACCAGCGGAACATACTTGAACTTATTCGCCCTGACCTTCGCGTTTCGGCCCCTGTTCAAACTCTTCCTGCAAGGATGCACCATTCTCCTGCTCATGCTGGCGGCGGTATTTCTTTTCAAACTCACCGAATCCGCCCTCGCGTGGATTCAAAAAACTATGGATAGGCAGTAATAAACCATGGCCCTGCAAACGTGGACTCTTTTTGTCGTATCAAGCGTTACATTCCTGCTCTTCTTCACGGGGTTCATTATCCCCTTGTTCAGCGGCGCTCCGCTGACCCATGTGGCCCTGCTCCTGCACCTTGCCCTCGGGGGGCTCCTGGCGGCGGCCCTGGTTTTCCTCGGCTTTCTCCTGGGGGGAGACTACCTCCCCCCCTATCGCCAGCCAGCCGAGGGAGATCTCCATGCCTGGCTGCGCCTCGGGATCCGGTTTTGCTTTTGGGTAATGCTGCTGCTGGCCCTCCCCCTGCTCTCCACCGTAACCTTGAGCATGAATCCATGGATCCGCACCGGCCTCATGCCGACGCTGCTCCTCGCGCATCAAGTCACCGCCTTTCTCTTTTCCCTGGCCCTCGTGGGGTTCGTCACCCTCTTTTTTCTCAGCAAAACACGGAACGAAGAGACAGAGTCCTGAAAGATTAAAAAATCCAGGATAAGTACATACTACAACTCGATATTAAGAGGGGTGGCAATCGTGCTCTGTAATCCCGCGGTCCTTCCTGGTGTGCAAGCCTTCTCGCACCGCGCCATGCACACGGAATTTGAAATCTTGATCCAAACCCCCGACGCCCGTTACGCGGGCGAAGCGGCGGCGGCGGCATTCGACACCCTGGACCGCTTGGAACACGAACTCAGCCGCTTCATCGAAACCAGTGATATCGCCCGCATCAATCAACTGCAACCCGGCCAACGCCTTCCCTTGAGTCTCGATACCTTCGCCTGCCTCACCCAATGCCAAACCCTCTGGCAAGAAACCAGCGGGGCGTTTGATATCACCATCGGCGCGGCCCTCAAAACGACGAGAACGCCCACAACATCCCAATCCCTCACGCAGCGATTCGAGACCATTCAGTTGCATCCCGAAACCGTTAGCCTTTCCCTGGCGGGTGACTCCGTCTGCCTGGATCTGGGTGGCATCGGCAAGGGTTATGCCGCGGACGCCATGATCGTGCTGCTGCATGAATGGGACCTCGACACCGTGCTGGTACACGGTGGCGGCAGCACCGTGTTCGCGAAGGGGCCGGGCTTGAAAAACGGCTGGCCTCTGCGCTTGGCTCATCCATCTCATCCCCATCAAACCCTCCACCGCGTTTCGATACAAAACCGCGCCCTTTCCTCCTCTGGATTGCAAAAAGGCGCGCACATCCTGGACCCCCGCACCCTGGCCCCTGTGGGGCATCATCAAGCGGTCTGGGTCCAGGCACCGACCGCGACCCAAGCCGACGCCCTCTCAACCGCCTTCATGGTCTTAACCCAGGCCGAGGTCCAGGCCTATCTTGCCACCCATCTTGAAATAAACGCCTGGATTCTCCCCATGGGCGGCGAAGAGCTTCTTCCCCTCCCTGCGGAATCCCCACTTTCACCCACCAATTGAAGTTGAAACCACTGTGTCCTTTGATTGTCTAGCCAAAACTTGCGATAATGGCCCTGCGGCATGCTTTTCCCATAGGCTGAGGGATGCGCCAGCGGGAACCGTGACAAGGATGAATGAACAATACCAAGGAGTGATAGAATGCGGATGATCTGGAATAAAACGGCAAAATTTGTTTATGCCCTTTGCGCTTTGATGGCCTTCTTCCTGTTGCCCGTTGCCAGCCAGGAAAAGGCAGGGCGGACGGTCGTGTGCCTCGATGGAACGTGGGATATCACGGAAGGCAACATGGCGGCCATCCCCGAAGTTTTCCCCTACAAAGTGCCCGTCCCCGGCCTGGTGGATATGAGTTCACCCGATTTCTTCGAAGTCGGCATTCCCAGTCCCCGGCGGGAAGCGTTTTGGTACCACAAAACCTTTCAGATCGAGGGCCCCATCCCCGATGTGGCATTGTTGAAGGTGCACAAAGCCAAATATGGCACCAAAGTCTTTCTCAATGGGCAATTTGTAGATGAACATCAGCCCTGCTTCACTCCCGGATATTTCAATCTGAAAGAATTTCTCAAAGGGAATGGCGAACCAAACCAGTTGGTCATCCGCATCGGCGCCCACCGCGAATCCCTGCCCAAAACACTGCCGACGGGCTGGGACTTCGAAAAATACAAGTACATCCCAGGCATCTATGACAGCGTGGAACTCATCCTCAGCGGCACGCCCTTCATCCAGAATATCCAAACCGCCCCCCTCATCCAAACAGGTGAAGTGCGCATTCAAGCCGAGGTCCGCACCACGCAAACCGGTGGAGAAATCTCGCTTCCGTACCGGATTCGAGAGGCCCAAAGCGGGTCCATCGTCGCCCAAGGCCAAACCAGTCCAGCGGCTTTATCACCCAACTCGATCCACACCTACGATTTTACCGTGGCGATCCCCAACGCCCGCCTGTGGTCCCCCGAAGATCCGTTCTTGTATCGGCTGGAGTTAGAGACCCCCGCCGATACCTGCTCAACGCGATTCGCCATGCGCTCCTTTCAGTTCGATGCCACCACCCGGCGTGCGCTGCTCAACGGCAAACCCTACATGCTGCGCGGAACCAACGTGTGCATCTATCGCTTTTTTGAAGACGCCGGACGCGGCAATCTGCCCTGGAACAAAGACTGGGTTCGCGACTTGCACACCCTGTTCAAGGACATGAACTGGAACAGCATTCGCTACTGTATCGGCTTCCCTCCCGAATTCTGGTACGACATCTGTGATGAACTGGGGATTTTGATCCAGGATGAATTTCCCATCTGGTTTCTCAGCGAATGGCCGGAAGAACTCAAAGCCGACGCCATTGCCAAAGAATACGAAGAGTGGATGCGGGAACGCTGGAACCATCCCTGCGTCGTCATCTGGGATGCCCAGAATGAATCCAACTCCGAAGAAACCGGCAAGGCTCTGATGAAAGTGCGGCACTTGGATCTGTCCAACCGCCCTTGGGATAACGGCTGGGCCACCCCGCAGCGGGAAACGGATACCATCGAAGTTCATCCCTATTTCTTCATCAGTGACACTTTCAACGACAACCCGTTTAAGATGGAAACCCTGGCGGACCACTCTGGCATCCCCGGCGTTTCTGCCGTGCAAAAGGATCTGCAGAACCCCATGATTCTCAACGAGTATGCCTGGCTCTGGCTCAACCGGGATGGCTCCGAAACTTCCCTAACGCGCAAAGTCTATCACAATTTGCTGGGCCCCAACTCCACCACCGAACAGCGCAGGGAAATCTACGCCCGCTACCTGGCCGCCCAAACCGAGTTCTGGCGTT
>JAVFAP010000306.1:0-5590 GCA_034002445.1 bacterium
GCCCAATTGGTCGCGGTCGGTAACCGCTTTTGCCGCCGAACCCCATCCTGCGAGGGCTGCCCGCTGCGTTGTGTGTTGCCGGGGTAAAAAAATCCCCCGGCGGGCGGGGGATTGGTGGTGGTGTGGATTGGGAGATTACTGGACCAGGACAACGGTACCCCGCGAAGGCCCTTTTTGGACGACACATCCGAACGAAACCTCCACCCCCGCGGGAATGGTGATTTCGTACTGCCATCCATCTTCGATCCGATTGCCCAGCATGGTCAGGATGTCGCAGCCTACAAAGGATACGGCCAGTTGCTCGGGCAGGCGGTTGTTGACCATTTCGGTCGAGGATGCCATCCGTTGTTTTTGGACGATGGCTTCACTCTTATAGTTGAGGTTGGGGTCGGCCAATGTTTCTTTTTGCCGGAACAAGACAAGCACCTTGGTGATTCCGCCTAGAACAATCTGTTCATCCCGGACGGTGAGAGAAACCACCTGTTGCAGCAGGCCATCCGAATTGCGCTGGACCAAAATCGGCATCCCAACATCTTCATTGCGCACAATCGCCATCTGGGGGCGGTATACTTTCTCGTCGGTGAGGGGTGAGAGAAAATCTTTATGGCAGTAGCCCGCGATGGTGGCGTTGGCCAAGACATACACCCAATCTCCTTGCTGACCCAGGCGGATGACCACATCGCCTTTGCGCAAGCGGTCCAGCGAGCGGTATACTTCTCCGGGCGCCTCACGGACATTGAGGTTGGAGCCAATCACCAAGCAGGGTGTATTTTCCAGGGGCTGGACAAAATTCTGATGAATCCACCCTTCCTTGCCATCGGTGGTGCGGGCGTGCAGCCAGCCTTCCATCGCCTCAATCTCCAACAGCACCGTCTGGCTGGGTAAACTATCCAGCACAGGATATGTCAGATTGGGGCCGCCACGAAAGCGCACCCCGGCGCCAATGACCTGGTAGACTTTGCCTTGAGGCAGCGAAAGGGGTAAGAGGGGCAGATCCGACCCGGCTTCTTCCTCGGTTGCGGTCGGTTCGGGGACAACGGGTGCCGCGCTTTGCTGGTCCGTGCCTGGCACAGCGACGGGAAACGACGAGGTCGGCGCCTCGGTCTGGGTGGTGGGCGGGGTCAGGATGGGCAGCAAGCCGGTATCGGTGGCAGTCTCGATGGTCTCGGTAACGGGGACCGTCTGGGTTGCGGGGCTGACCGACGCCTGCGCGGGAGCATTGACATCCCGCTGAACGTTGTTTTGAATAACCGAAAGGACATCCACCCGTTTTACCTTTAACTGGACGCCATCGACATCCAACAGAAATTCATCGGCGGATTCAGAAAGGATTTTACCAATGAGTTGGGAGTTGTTCTTCAGTAACAGGGTATCGGCAAAACCGTTCAATCCCAGGAACAGAGGGAGCGCGGCGAGCATAAGACAATAAAAACGCATAATCATTCCTCACAAGGTTTGGTTTATTGGCACCATGATTTTCGGTTGGTTCGCGAAGAGAACGGTCCCCTATCCTCGCATAGGCCCTCGTCTCATCTATCGTTCCGTGGTTATGGGCCGCTAGAAAGGTTAAAAAATTTTTTCGAATCGATTCTTCATTCTAACGAAAGTTATTATACCTTTGCAACGCTAAAATGAAAATAAGGGTTTCGTGAATCCTTCAAAGAAAACCAAAACACGGATTGAATCCGTATCAATCAGGGATTTTCTTATGAATCTAACCAATGGGAGACGGATTTGGATCTGGAGCCTCGTTCTGTGGTCGGGTGTGGCGTTGGGGCAGGATGACATCTCCCCCTTGATCCATGTCAATCAACTGGGGTATCGGACATCGATGCCCAAAGCGGCGATGGCCGATTCCGCGATTGTGCGTCCCTTCAGTCTGATCGATGCCAAAACCCAGAAACCTGTTCTCAAGAAGAACCTCCGCCTCTCCCAGGCCCATAACCCGGCCAGCGGGACCAGTGTCTGGATTGCGGATTTCAGCTCTGTCGATGTGACGGGCGAATTTTATCTATCCATCCCTGGGCAGGGGCGATCGCATCCCTTTGTCATCGCGGATACTCCTTACACCCTCTTGGCGTACAAGGTGCTTAACAGTTATTACGCACTTCGCTGCGGGACAGAATTACCGATGGCGTTGGCGGACCGGTGGGAACGCAAAGCCTGCCATCTGGCCGATGCCATCATTTCTCCTCCCACGGAGGAATTGATTCAATCGGCGGATCGGACTGGTGGGTGGCACGAGGGCGGGGAACATGGGAAATATACTGTAAGTGGTGCCTTCTCTGTTGGCCTTCTGTTACTGACCCACGAGATGTTTCCCTCGTTCTATCCAGACCAGGCATTGAAGATCCCGGAAGCGGGCAATGGGATCCCGGATATATTGGATGAAGCCCGGTGGGAGCTCGAATGGCTCTTGAAGATGCAGCAAGAATCCGGGGCGGTCGCGCATAAATTGACGGCGCTGGAGCCCGTGATCAACGCGGTCTCGGCGGCGGATGAATCCAAACGCTATCAGTTTGGGGTTTCTACCAATGCCACCGCGATTTCCGCGGCGGTGTTCGCCAAGGCGTCCCGGTTTTATTCGCCCTTCGACGCCACGTTTGCCATGCAATGCAATGAAGCGGCACAACGCGCTTGGAAATTTCTGGAGACCGATGGTCTCCAGCCAGGATTCTCCAACCCGGAGGGAGTGCAGACCAAGACCTACAATGACGATGATGATTCGGATGAACGGCTGTGGGCGGCGGTGGAACTGTTTTTGCTGACCCAGGACGCCCGCTTTCTTCGCGTGGTGCAGGCCTTGGCGGACCGCCGAATTCCCTTCATCTCGTCCTCTGGGTATTGGGGGAATGTGATGCCCATGGCGACTGCCGCCATTTTGAGTTGTACGCCGGAAACGATCGGGAAGGATTTGCATAAAGAAGCGCTGGACGATCTGGATTCACTTGCCCGGCTGCTCTATCAGAAAACAGCGCAAGACGGCTATCGTCTCAGTATTCAAGAGGGGGAGTTTATTTGGGGATCGAACGCCACGGTATTGGAAAACGCCATCGTCTTGTTGCTCGCGGCGCATTTCCAGAATCAAGCCGATTACAAAGCCGCCGCGCAGGATCAACTCCATTATATCCTGGGCCGCAATCCTCTTTCTGTTTGCTATGTGACTGGTGCCGGAGTGCTTTCCCCGCAAAAACCTCTGTTTCCCGATGGCTTGCTGGGAAATGCGAAAGCGCCGGTGCCGGGCATGGTGGTGGCCGGCCCCAACCAGTTCTTGAATGATAGTGTGTTGAAAGGCATTTTTACAACCACCACGCCTCCCGCCCGGATCTACCATGATTCCATGGAAAGTTTTTCGTCCAATGAGGTCAGTATTAACTGGAACGCGGCGCTGGTTTATGTTCTTACCGCATTGAGCCAGTAAGGGGAGGGTGGAAGGGTATCAGGGAAAGAGCAAGCAGCCCTCCACCGGGATTCGGTGGAGGGCAGAAATCCATTTGCTCACCGTACACCGGACTTTTCCAGTACTTCCAAGGCCGATTCATACCGCCCAAAAGGCGGGAAGATATAAGCCCCTTTGACGAGAGGATAGCGGGAGGCTTCTTTTAAGGCTTCCGCCGCGATCTCGATCCCCACCGCCCGCTGCGCTTCCTTGGTGGAGGCTTTGCGCAGACTCTCGCGGATGGGTTCGGGGACCTGCATCCCCGGAACCTCGTTATGCAGAAATTCCGCATTCTTATAACTAGCCAAGGGCAAAATCCCCACAAAGAAGGGGATGGGCTTGACGTGTTTGATTCGGTCCAGAAATGTGGTGAGGAAGGTCAAATCATAGACCGGTTGCGAGAAGACATATTCCGCCCCGGCTTCGACTTTTTGCTCATAGCGGCGCACTTCCCGGTCCAGTTCGGGCGCACCGGGATTGCACCCCACACCCATGACAAAACTGGTTTGTCCGTTGAGGGGGCGATGGGCAAAATCGAGCCCGTGGTTGAGAAGGTTGACACAGGTGGTCAGGCCGATGGCGTCCAGATCAAACACGGCGGTGGCGTCTGGGTAGATGCCCATCTTGGGTGGATCCCCCGTGATGATCATCAGGTTTTTGAGATCGAGGGCGTTGGCGCTGATCAGATCCATCTGCAAGGCGAGCAGGTTGCGGTCGCGGCAGCAGACGTGGATGATGGTCTCAATCGGCACATGGCGTTTAACCAGGGTGGCCAGGGCCATGGGGGACATCCGTCCCGTTGCGCGGGGCCCATCGGCGATATTCACCGCGTCGATGCCGTGCTCGTAAAGGAATTTGGCTCCTTGGATGGAGCGTTCCACGCTGATCCCTCGGGGGGGATCCAATTCCACCGATACGGCAAACTTGGTCCCCAGAATTTTTCCGAAGAGGGTCCGTTCCTCTCGGGGGATGGGAGGCAGTCTGCCTTCGTCCTCCTCCTTGGGTTCATGAATGACTGAAACCGACATTCCCGGCTGAACCGAACGCAGGAATGATTTCATTTCCTTGATCATGGCGGGCGTGGTTCCGCAGCACCCCCCGACGATGGAGACCCCTTGCTGGATAAAGCGGCGGGTGTATTCGGCCATATATTCCGGCGAGGCCAAGTAGAGGGTGCGGCCTTCGACAATTTTCGGAAAACCCGCACTGGGCATGATCGATACTTTAAAATCGCAGCCCGCTTCATCAAATAATTCGGGCAGCAATTCCATCGATTCCGGCGGCCCGCCACAGTTGATCCCCAACAGCCGCGCTCCCCAGCGGCGGATGGTACGAACATAGTGGGTTGGGGAGATTCTGACGGGGCCGGTGAAAATCCGGATGGAAGCGGAGGGGATCACGGGGAATGCAGGATCGAGCTCGCGGATGCTCAAATAAGCCAGTTCCAACTGCTCCAGGTTGGAAAAGGTTTCCAACAGAATGCAGTCAGGCCCGGCATCAAGCAAAGCCTGGGCTTGTTCCTTGAAATGCTGACGCACCATGGCCGCGTCATGAGGCAGATGAAATTGAGAGGTCAGGGGGCCGATGGAGGCGGCTACATAACAATCGTCTCCGGCAATTTCGCGGGCCAACTCAACCCCCCGGCGATTGATTTCCCCTAAGCGGTCATCCAGGCCAAAGGACTGCAAATGGGGCCGATTAGCGCCGTATGTATTGGTTGTCAGAATTTCCGCCCCGGCTTCCGCGTATTTTTCGTGAATATCGCGAATGATTTCAGGATTGATGAGATTCAATTCGTCATAGCAGCGATTGACATAAAATCCGCGGGCATAAATTTCGGTTCCCATTGCGCCATCCGCAAGGAGAACCCGTTCATTGAGCGCATCGATAAACGGTTTTTTCATGAACCTAACCTTAGTAAATGGTCTAAAAGAAGAATGATAGCAACAACCCCGCCAAACGAAAACAGCCCCGATCCGAACTCTTCTTGTTGCGGAGCCCTGGTTGACGAGGGAGTGGAGAAACCCCAGCCCGGGGGGGATTGAAATTCTACGGCTTTTTGAGGACAACCCGGCTTTTGAGCACCGCCAGTTCCTCTGGCGCCATCGCGCGGAAGCGCGTGCGGAGTGGGAGGGGGTGATCGGGGTCGAG
>JAVFAP010000307.1:0-5590 GCA_034002445.1 bacterium
CGACTTGGCTTTGAGCTTCCCTGCCAGAGGGATGAAGGCGGTGTTGGCAATCATGGCGCCGTAGAGGGTGGTCAACAGCGCCACTGCCATCGATGGCCCGATGGTGTTGGGATCGCTGAGGTTGCCCAACATCTGAACCAAGCCGACGAGGGTGCCAATCATCCCCATCGCCGGGGAGACGCTCCCCATGTATTCCAGCACTTTTTGGCCCTTGCCGTGCCGGTCTTCAATAAACGCCAGTTCGGTCTGCAATATATCTTTGATCAGTTCTGGTTCCACCCCATCCACGGCAAGGCGCAGGCCCGAACGGATAAAATCATCATCGATCTCATCCATCGAGCCTTCCAGAGCCAAAATCCCTTCCCGCCGCGCCCGCTCGGCGAAACTCACGAGTGTGCTGACGGTATCGAGCGGGGATTGGTTATTCGTAAAGAAGGCGTTTTTAATAATATTGGGAATATTGAGACAAGTGGAAAGAGGAAAATTGATCAAAGTGCAGGCAAACGTACCGCCAATGACGATTAGGATCGAGGGGATATCAATAAAAGCGCTGACCGATCCGCCTGTTAAAATCGCCGCGAAGATCAAAGCGTTCGCCAGTATTAATCCCACCACAGTTGATAAATCCACGGAACGGTCTCCTTTGGGCCAGGTGTTATGTCAACGGGGCGTTGTGTCCTATTTGTTTTTTATAATTGAGCCATTTTTTTTGGACTTCATCCACGGGTTCGCGCACCAGGACTTTGCGGCCCGTGACCAGGGAAATGATGGTATCGGGGGTGGATTCGATGGTTTCGATCAGTTCTGGATTCAACAGAAACGGGGTTCCATTCAATTTGGTTAAATTGATCACAGCGGATCTCCTCACCGGTATTCCTGCCATGATCCGATGCAATGTGGCGGGATCGGGCAGCAGCGGAGGGGCATTCTCTTCCATTTGGCGCCGGATTTCTTCGATTCGCTGATCAAATTCAGGATCCCTGGTCATTGGCTCCTGCCATGCCCCTGCTGGCGTTAATTGTGGTTCCCATCGATAGAACACCTACCGAGAGAAATCCTCAACTATTCTATTTGATCTGAGAGGGTTTTCAATATAAGGGACCTTGTCTGCCAGGGGGATTCTCTACTTTCTGAACGGGATTAACAGGCAAAGCCCCCGAATTGACCGGGGGCTTTGCGGATCAGACTTGCGTGGGTCCCGCCGAGGGGGCCTGGGTTACTGGATTACCGTTTCAACGAAACCACTTCCTGCAGGATGGCGTCACCAGTGGTGATCAGTCGGGCGCTGGCCTGGTAGGCGCGTTGCGCGACGATCAGGTTGGTGAATTCCTGCGCGAGATCGACATTCGAGAGTTCCAACTGGCCGGAGGTGATTGTCCCCCCCTCCACGCCGGCTTCGACAAAGATGCGGTCTCCGACGTTGGGGCCCAGGGTGAACATCGTGTCCTTGACCTGCAAGAGACCATCTTCATTGGTAACGGTTGCCAACAAGAGTTTTCCTAAGGTTTGGGTATCTCCATTGGTAAAGATACCAATGATATCCCCACCGGTGGATATGCTGACGTTATCCAAAAAACCGACCGGCCGCCCATCCTGGCTTTGCAACTGGGCTGTGTGATCTGCGCTGAAATTTGTAATATTTCTCATGTCCAGTTTGAAGGTCAACGCGGATACGCCGCCATCCGCGGGATCGAGCGCATCGGGGTCGAAGGAGATGGTTGGAGGTTCGGTGCCATTTTCATAGCGGGCAAAACGGCCCGTGCTGTCAAAGATCAGCGTTCCGGTGTTTTGAGTGGGGATGGAACGGTAGTCGTTCGGAACCACTGCCTGGTAATTGACTGTGCTGCGAGTGATCCCTTCTTTATGAATGGCATTCATTTCAAACGGCGTGCTGTCATCATACCGAGCTACAACGCCGACCGGGACATTGCCGGGCCGGTCGATACCAGCCATTCCATCGTAATTATCGGCCATCCCATAGCCTCGTTTGTTGAACAGGGTCAGAAACGCGGTCGTTTTTGCTGGAAACGCGGTGCCGCCGTTGAAGGCTTCATCGGTCAACCCTTGGCCGGTGGTGGTGTCCTGAATGTTGTTATTGGGGAACAAGCCGCTACTCAAGGCAATCAGATAGGTTCCCGAATCATCGATCCCGGTAGGATCCGGAGATGCGGTGGGGCTGCCATCATAGGGAGACGCCACCGCGCCAACGGGGTAGAGAGAGTCGTTAATCAATGTCGAGGCATCGGTATTCCCTACCGCGAATACATCCCAGGCATCGCCGGAGAATGGATCGATTCCCTTGATAAACCCGGTGACTCCTCCGCCATCCGTATAATCATCATCGACTTTGCCATCGGCGATGTCATCGGCATTGTTCACAGACCAGATCGTCCCGCCGTCATCGATGGTGCTGACGCGAATGGAACGGGTTTTCGCGGCCAAGTCAACCATGAAACCCATTTTGTCCTCTCCGCCTACGGCATTGGCCAAATTGGTGGTTATCGTGGAATCGCTTGAAGCGGATGCTCCTAAACTTCCACCTGTGGAAGAAAATCGGAAGGCGCCATCGTTGGTCAATTCGATCGTAATTTGGGGAATATCGGTCGGAGCGGCCAGATCGATCGTCGTTCCGTTGTTGGTGTATGCGTTAAAATCTCCGGAAGCCGCGGTCACGTTGCCAAGATTGGCGGCGATTTGACGAATCGCGCCATTGATACGGTTCTCGAGCGAATTGCGGATATCTTCCAATGTGGTGGATTCGGTAATTCCCTCGTCACCCAGAATCCCCCCGATCGGGTTGGTTTGACTTTTGACATTCAAGAAAGCGTCGCCAGTGACATTGAGTCCATTGCTATCGATCGCGGCATCAAATGTCCCGCTATTCGTTACGGCGGGCACAAATCCCGTGGTTCTGGTGGTGCCATCATCGAAATACAACGCCCCATCCGAAAGACGCATGGCGATCATCGTTCCGTTGGCGTCTTCAAACGAGAACACGCCTTGGGTGACCAGCATGTTGCTGATCTGACGCGCTGTGAAGATGGCCGTGTTGGTGGCGGAGTCGATCTGGGGATCGAAATATTCCACTTTGGGGGGAATGATGCCGCCGGGGATCAGTTGACGGCCTTCGCTATCCAGCATTTCACTCACGAGCGTGGTTGAATTCGCCGCCGGGGGATCGGTATGCGCGGCCAACCCAACGGTAACGGTGCGGGCGTTGCCCTTGGAATCGAACACATCGATCGAACTCGTCGAATCCGCACGACGAAGCTTATTGGTTTTTGTCACCGAATCCGACTCTACATTGATGGTCTTGGTAAAATTGGGATCGCCTTGCTCGATGAACAATTCCCCCACCATTCGGTTGGCGTGATCGGGAGGTGTTTCCATTCCAGACCGCGGCGCGACGCCGATGCGGATCCCTTTTAACGCATTGCTCCCAAAATTGGTGAATTCAAAGTTCCCGGTCGCGTTATCGAATTTCACTTCAATCCCGCTTTCCGCCCCGGGATCGATCTGGCCGATTGTATTTTTAAAATAATCGGTTAAGGCGACTTTGAGATCGTTGATGGTTGTGGTCTGCGTGACTGTCAGAATGACCCCATCTCCCCGTCCCGTATCGAACTGGGTGAGATTGAGAGGACTTTGCACGGATTTGGGTGGATCGCTCAACTCAAACCAGCCGGTTTCAAATTGAAGGACGTCGCCGTTCACCAGACCAAAGGGAATCCCGCCATCATCAAACAGACCCAAGAGATTGGTGGTGGTTAAAGCGGGCTGGGTTTCTTTATCGCTGATGGGATCACCCACGCGAGCGTCGAAATTGCCGCCGGCGGTAACGGTTTGGGTCACTTTTGCAAAGGATTTGCGGGCGAAATCGATCTGCAAGGCTCCAGGGGGTTCGGTGTCCCGCACTTCGCCGATCGAGTCCCCCGGACGGCCGATGAGGCGGTACCCTGTCCCGGGATCCACAATATAACCTTGGTTATCCAGCGAGAAATTCCCCGCGCGGGTCAAGTATTCCTGATTCGCGCCATCGCGGAGGACAAAAAATCCATTACCATTGATCGATAAGTCGAGAAGGCGGCCTGTGGTTTGCATACTGCCTTGGGTAAAGATCCGGTCCACGCTGCCCATCTTGACACCGGTCCCAATTTGGCGAGGATTGATCCCTCCTTGATTGCCGGTCGCGCCGACACCCGAGAAGAGGGTTTGGTTATAAATATCGTCGAAACTGGCGCGGCCGGAACGGAATCCAACCGTGTTCACATTGGCGATATTGTTGCCGATAACGTCGATGTTGTGCCCCATGGCGGTGAGGCCTGTCAACCCGACAAACATGGATCGAACAGTCATGATATACGACCTCCCTGTCGTAGTATAAGTGAAAGATTTTTGTTCATCCTGAACAAAATGGGTTTCCCCGTGAGGGGTGTGAGCACCACTCGGGGCACTCGCGGCCGCGTCAGTCGGTCGGCAGCCGCCGGGGGCTTCCTCAGTGAGGTCCAGCCCCAGTCCCGGGATAGGGACGGATTACACAGTCCATGCTTTCTGTTTTACATAATGACAGTGGAATCTATTTGGGTAAAAATACCTCCTTTGGTATCGACCTGATTTAATGCGGTTATCACCGTTCTTTTATCAATGTTGACGACGTAGGCATCGCCATCCAGCAAAATCAAGGATTCATGCCCTCCCTTGGTTTTGGCCAGTTCGATGGCTTTATCCAGGCGTTGCAGTTTGCTTGGGTCAAAATCCACCTGCCTGGATTCGAGGCGCTGCCGGGCATGGGCGGAAAACGTGATGTCCAAATTTTTTTCCGCCAAGGTTGAGGTTAACACCTCGGTAAAGGTTTTCCCCTCGGCCGTCTTGAGAGGCTGACGGGCCGAGGCCGTTTGGCTGAACTCCGCCAAGTGGGTCGGGCTTAGTAGCCCCTGGGGTGGAATGTTGAGCGTGTTCATCAGGCGGCTCCTGTGGTTCCTGTGGCTTGATATACCGCGACAACCGACGCCAGGCTGATATTTTGTCCATTGACCATCAAGACTGGTTCTCCATTGACAAAGTTGACGCCGTCCACCATCCCCATCATGTAGGACGGGTATTCGGTTTGCGAACCATCGCTGCTCACCGTGGACCCGAATGAAATCGTGTATTGCCCTGGGACCAGGGATTGTCCGCTTTCGTTTTTCCCTTCGAAAAGGTATTCATGTTGACCGGCACTGCTGACGGACACCATTTCGGTCGCAACAACCTTCCCACTGGCGGATGTGACTTGCACCATCACATTGGCCGCACCATCGGTATGAAACAGATAGCGCATGCTGTCGCCTGGTTCATAATTGATGGCAGTATTTTCGGTGCTGACTTCCTTTCCGATCAGGGAAAGCGCTTGGGTGGTGGCGTCTCCTTGCTGTTGGGCAAGCATTTGTTCCAGGATCTTGGTTTGGTTGGTCTGTTGTTCCAGGGCGCTGAACTGCGCCAATTCCGATACAAACTCCTGATTTTCCACCGGATTCATGGGGTCTTGATTTTTGAGTTGGGCGATGAGCAATTTGAAAAAATCTTCTTGTTTAACAATGCTGTTACTGAA
>JAVFAP010000308.1:0-5590 GCA_034002445.1 bacterium
GCCCACCATCTTCCCGCACCAAATTCATCATCCGCTCCCCCCCACTCCAAAATTTCAATAAGCGCTGAAAGCGCGCCCTCTGGATAGCGAAGGGCGAAATCCGCGCAGCGGATGCAACCCTGGAGCGCCCCCGCACCAGTTTAGATGTAGAGGTAGGGTATGGGTTGTGAATAATGAATTATGGGCAATTTTTAGTTAATCGCGGATGCAACCCTGGAGCGATGCCGCACCACCCTCCCATTATCCACCGAATAACGATTTCCAAACTCCCGGGATGGCATTCTGGCACTGTTTACATATCCCCTCTTCCATGCCAACTACCGTGGTCGTATAGCCCAGGCGCTGAATCAGCAGCGCGCCACACGAAGGGCAGACCGTATTCTCGGCAGGATGACCCGCCACGTTGCCAATATAAACATAGTGGTTGCCAGCGTCCTTCATCTGCTTATAAATCCGCTCCAAGGTCGCCACGGGCGTGGAGGGGATCGTCTTCATCTTATAGATCGGATGAAACCGGCTGAGATGAATCGGCACATCCGGCCCCAGATGAGCGACAATCCACTCGGCCATCAACTTGCACTCAGTCTCGCTGTCATTGTAAGTGGGGATGATCAGGATCACAATTTCGAGCCAGATTCCCTGCTCTTTTGCCAGTTCCATGGCGCGCAGAACAGGTTTGAGTTCACCATTGCAGGTATTTTTGTAAAAGTCTTCAGAGAATCCCTTAAAATCGACCTTGATCGCGGTCAACTGTGGTAGTAGTTTATTCAGCGGCGCTTCCCGGATATATCCGTTGGAGATCATCACGCTGCCAATCCCAAGTTGGCGGGCTGCGCTCGCGCAATCGAGCATATATTCGTAAAACACCACCGGTTCCGAGTAGGTATAGGCGAGGGTCTGGCTGTTGGCCTTCTGGGCCACCTCAGCCAGGGTGTTTGGGGGCAGATCAACCATGCGGATCTGCTCGGGTCGAAATTGGGAGATATCCCAATTCTGGCAGAACTTGCATTCCATATTGCACCCCGCGGTGGCGACGGAGAACGCGCTAGACCCAGGAAGATAATGAAAGAGGGGCTTTTTCTCAATGGGGTCCACATGCAGCGTGCAGGGCCGGCCATAAACAAGAGTCTTGTACACTCCATGTTGGTTTTCCCGCACCCCGCAATACCCCCGCTCCTGATCAGCCACCCGGCACTCTTTCGGGCACAGGGTACACTGAACCTTGAGATCATCTAGTTTGTCGTAGAATAGCGCCTCGTGATCCGAGACATCCTGTGCAAGAGGCAGCCGAACATCAGCCGCCCTGGCCGTTGGTGAAAATACCCCGCCACTCGCCGCCAAACACCCCGCGCAGACCGAATGTCTAATAAACTCCCGGCGATCCATCATCCTCTCCACCTCCTTCTTTCATCCCTCCCCAATTATACCAAATTCTGATCCCAACAAAAACAGCCCCCTCTCGATTTCTCGAATCTCCATCCATTTACCCAACCGACAAAAAACTCTTCCTGGAAATTGAAACCTGCAAACAAAGTTCAATGCAAATCGAGGAATCGGTATAAAACACCTGTTAAATAGGCTCAAAATTTCCGTAGGGTGCGCTCAAAACGAGCGAAGCGAGAGTAGCCCTCCATGCCCAACGCACCATCCCATCTCTACCCCACCCCATCTTTTGCACGAATTTTGCCATACAACAGTTCACCTCAAATACGATCTCTGTCCCCCCTCTGGATTGCGAAGGGCGAAATCCGTGCAGCGAATACAACCCCGGATCCCCGCACCGGATCACTATCTCCCAAACTCTCTACTGCTTCTCACACTTCGATACAATCAATTTTCCCCGGATCGGCCCAGCCTAACCGCTTGTCTTCCGCCAGTGCGATATATTTCGGCTCCCGCCCCGCCTCGGCGAAAGACGGCAAATTCTCCTCGCGCCGCTTTTGGCTCAGCACAGTGGCGGCCACCGCGTCCAAGGCCACGGGGTCGCGCGACACAAGCAGTCCCCCATACGCCCAGGTTCGTTGCGATTTATACGCCGGCCCCCCATCGTATTGGGCCAAGAACCCATCACAGATCGTCAGCCGTAGTTTGTCCTTGACAAAGGGATGCAGGCAAAGATCAGGCAAGTACGGATCGGCATGGACATCAAAATGATAACGGTTCGGGTTATGGATCAAGCCGAACAAATTCTTCATCGCCACCGAGGTCCCGGAAAGGTCGTGATCCTTCAACACCCCCACATTGATCAGCGCGGTGCAGAACGTGGAAATAATCCGCGAAAAACAAGATCCGATGCTCCCGCTGATCTGCGGTTCGGCATCGTAGCCCACCCGGGCCGTATCGGTGGCAACCACGATCCCCACCCCATGAAAATCGCCGGGAGGGAAACCCGCCTTCGTTAATTCTCGCTCAAAGCGGTCCCAGATCAGAATGCGCTGCGGCGCCACCCCCGCCTCCACCAGACGCTGCGCGATGATACGCACCAACTCGGGATGCGGCGAAAGCCAAGGGCCACCCAGGGTGTTCAGTTTGATCCCAACGACATCTGTACTGGAAAAAAGTGCCTTCCAGCTATCCAAGACAGTCTTACGGTCCAAGGCCGCCCGCATGCCGGCGTCCAGCATATCGGCCAGCGGCTCGGCCTGGAGGGAATGATCAGCCTGCAACACCCCCTCCTTGCGGACCACCGCCACCCGGCTGCGCGGCTGACGGACCAGCGCCGCCGTGTCATCCGCCGCACAAGCCCACATCACACTGGGAAACGCGAGGATCGTGGTGGATTGAATCAGCAAATCTCGCCGGGGAATAAGGGGCTTCATGGATACAACCTCCAGTAAGCACATTCGCCGTAATTCAAAAAATCACGGCGTTCCGCTTTTACTCCGTCAATGCCCAAAACGTCTCGCCAAACACCTGGGCGGTGAAAGTCTCAAAGCGACAGCCTTCCATCCAGGCATCGATTGGCAGACCAGCCTTGAGGCACAGATTCTGCAGCGTTTCTTCTATGGACCAGCCTTGTTCCAAGGCAACCTGTGGGAGAAAAAGGGCCGACCGCCCCTGTTTTGCCAGGCGAATCCCGTCGCGCCCCAAAACGATGGTCTTCCAATCCGGGACTGACTGCATGGGGCTCATGAGCGAAATTTCTATATCCGTCGTGGCGAGTTCCTCCGCTTCCAGGGGCGAAAAGCGGCGGTCCCCAAAGGCCGAAAGAAGCACGGTCGCGGGTACAGCCTGATATAGCGGATCCTTGTGTTCCAGTTGACCAATGCAGCCCCGCAGGCGGCCATTCCGGCTGAGCGTCACAAACACCCCCTTGCTGTCCTTCAGCCGCTCGGAGATCACATCCGCTGGCATGGTATAAGCATCTGCTTTCCCCGCGGCGAAGGTTTGCTCCAAGGTCATGCGCGCCGCCGCGAGCAGCAGTTTTTGCTCCTTCCTGTCCAGATAGTCCGCGCGTTGGCGAAACACCAGGGCGGCATAACTGACGGTCTCAGCATAATCCCCCGTCGCTTCTCCCGAAGTAGTATAGTGCGCCAGTTCCACCTGGGTTTGCGCGGGCAGGGCCATCATCCCAATCTGGATGGGGTTGCGGCCACAGATGGTGGCCTGGGTTTGATCCAGCAGGTGCCAGAATCCTCGCGCGTCCAGATTCAAGATAGGGTTGATCGCGGCGAAATCCAGGCGTTGAACATTCTGTTTGACATTCTCTTTAAACGGAACATAGTCAAAACGGGGGCCCTGGTGCGTGAAATCCGAACTCAGCACCAGCAAGGTGTCGGGGGTCAGCAAGGGCCGAAGCAAATCCGCCAATACGACTACATCCGCAGGGATTACCTGGCCGATCACAACAGGGATCAGTTGAAAGTCTCCCAAGACCACCTGCAAAAAGGGGAGTTGGATTTCCAAACTATGTTCGCGTTCATGCACCTGGGCGAAGGAGTGGATGATATCCGACTGCAAAAGGCGGTCGCAGGCTTCTCGATCCAGAGAGACCATCCCCAGCGGGGTGGCATACGCCGAAACCGGCGCGATCGATCCCCCCCGAAAGCCTGCGGTGTGGGACGGACCCAGCAAAACAACCCTCTTGTAGTTTTTTCCCTTTACCGCGTTGTAACCATAGGCCGCCGTGGGCCCAGACCAGCGGTAGCCCGCGTGGGGCACCACCAGGGCACGCACGGGATATGCGGATGCAACAGGCGGAACCGCTGCCAGATAGCCGTCAATCTCTTTCCGCAACGCCCCTGCCTCGTCTGGATACCAGCGGCCTGCCAGTACACTGGCGCGCACGGGCAGCCCACCCGTCGCGGAGGCGACAAACTCGGGGGCGGAATCCGCGCAGGCCTGAATCCATCCAACAAAAAGTGCTCCCAGTAAAAGAATCAATCCTTTCATGTCCGCCTCCTCACATCGCGTCTGGTTACAGTGTACCCAAGACCGGGGTGCAAGATCAATAGGAAAGGCCTCTGGCAACATGGAGATGGATCGGTCTCCGCATCTGGTAATTCACAAGAAGCGCGATACGCTATGGCTGATTTTCAACGAAAGGATGAGATTTCATGCACCACCGATTTCTATTCATGACCCTCGCCTTGCTGGCCCTCCTGCCAGCCAGCCATGGCCAGGACTTGATCCCCTTTGGGCTGCCCTGGGATGATGGGCTGATCACCGCCCCCAGCGTCCTGCGGGTAGAGGACCGCGAAATCCCGGCTGGGAAAAACGGATTCATCCGGATTGAGGACGGCCGCTTTGTCGATGGCACAGGCCGGCGGATTCGCTTCTTGGGTGTGAACCTCTGTTTTTCCGCGGATTTCCCCACCCATGCCCAAGCCGAGGCGATCGCCGTGCGCATGGCCAAGTACGGCATCAACTGTGTGCGCTTCCACCATACCGATACCAACATGGCCCCCAGCGGCATTTGGAAAACCGGGCTCTCCACCAAGCAAGTGCTGGATCCCGAAATGCTGGACCGGCTGGACTACCTGATCTATTGCCTCAAGCAAAACGGCATCTTCTCCGACCTCAATCTCAAAGTCGGTCGGGAAGTGGTCTCCGGCGATGGCTTCACCGAGGTGGATAAATTACCCACCTTCGACAAAGGGCCGGATCATTATGTGCCCCGGATGATCGAACTGCAGAAAAACTACGCCCGCGATTTACTCACCCACGTCAATCCCTACACCAAAACCGCCTATGTCGATGAGCCCGCCATCGCGATTGTGGAAATCAACAACGAAAGCGGGCTGGTTGGCCAATGGGGCGGCAACGATCTAGATCCCCTCCCCCCGGTCTATATCGAACCACTCCAAACCGGCTGGAACACTTTTCTGCAAAATAAATACCAAACAACCGCCGTGCTCCAACAAGCCTGGGCGCCGGATACCAGCGGCAGCGAAACCGAAATGATGCCCAAGGGCGTCAGCGGCTTCTCCGTCGAACAAACCGCGCCCGCCCGGGCGGTACGGCGTCTGGAAACCGATCCCGACCTCGGCCAGGTGATGAAGGTCGATATCACCAGCCTCAGCAGCCAGGCCTGGCACGCCCAGACCTACTACACCCCCCTGCGCGTAAAGAAAGGCCTGACTGCTGAGGC
>JAVFAP010000309.1:0-5581 GCA_034002445.1 bacterium
GTGTGCTCTTCCGATCTCGAATGCATTCTATACATTCAAGAAAAAGATTGTTGCCATACTCCGCATTGTAATGGAGATGGATATCCGCCTGCGATTTGGCAACAATCTTTTTCTTGAATGTATAGAATGCATTCGCGATATTATCAACCCAAGAAACAAAGATATCATCCGATTTATTCGCAACCACCGCATCAATTTTTGCAAAAGTGATAGATCTGCCAGACTTGACCAACTCAGGAAAATCCGCATATTGTAGCAGTTTTATTCTTATGAGGGTACCCACAATCTCTTTGGTCCACGAAAACACCATAGAGGGCGCTTTGGTGTTCACATTATATCCCATTTCAATTTCTTTTCCTTGTCGGACAGAAATTCTGCTGTTCGGGGTAATCGCCCACTCTATGTTTTTATCATAAAAATCTGGATTAAGGAAAATGATGTATTCAAGCATTTCTTGCGCCATAAATAGATAGCGGTTCGCCTCCGCGCTTTCGTGGAGCGTGGCTCCTTGTTGTTCACGGAAATCTTCGGCAAACTCGATTACAAACAATTTTCCACAAAAATCATGATTTGTCCATTCGAATAGTTCTTCTTGAAATTTACGAAAACTAGAATCACTTTTTAAATCTTTAGAATGGTTTTTAGGATCAATTTTATATTTGGCACATAAATCAAGATACTGGTTTTTGAGTTCTCGGATCTGCGAACTTTCAATTAGCAGTCCAGCGATAACCGAATTCTTTGACAGCGCAGTTCCTTCGAACGCCCCGCTTTCGTCCATGTAAAGATGCCATTTTTCGGGATTCTGGGCCATGAGTGCCTCCGCTTTCATGATGAGTGCATTGGATCTTCGGTTTTACCATGACATCTGCTGAAAATCAACCCAGCCAGCGCCATGTTCGCTCATCTCGTTTTTTTTGGATCGATGATTTCAATTTCTTGTCCAATATCCCCACCCAGGGCCGTATATCTAAAGAGACCGGCTTTCACTCTTGCAACCATTCCGAATCGGAGAATCGACCTCATGTAAGCCTTTTTATTCAATATCCTCAAGTGGCCTTTCAACGTTGTCCTTGATTTCTTCTGCGAACGCCTGCACCGCTATTATATTTACGGGGAGTACTTCAAACTGATGTTCTGGATCCTTCTCCACGCCATGGTGGGCTATGTGCTCATCACCAGCCCTCTTTTCTGGAAGATTTCCGGTTTTTTCGCCGTCATACTCTTCGCTCTCAAGGTCTTCGAAACCCATTCGGAATCCCCTGATCCATCAGATTACATCCCGAGTTCCACGCTTCCGCATCTCATGTCACAGAGGAATTACCTCTCACGGTATCAATCCTATGATGACGAGTACGATGATCTTTACGATGACCCCTATGATTCCCAAAAAGTGACCGATTCCAATACCCCGAAGCAGGTCAAGTGCCCAGAATGTGATGGCAATAAAAAAATCGATTGCCCCGAATGCTATGGCCAATCATGTATTTAATATCCAGAATGCCTGTCCAGTGGGAAAGACCGGGATGGCAATCGATGCGATTCTTGTATTGGAGGCGGCAATATTCCATGCGGAATCTGCTCTGGGCTCGGAAAAGTCATATGCCCCGGATGCCTTGGCAAGGGCTCGGTTCTTTCCTGACCGATGCCCTCCCTCTTCTCGCATGGGCTCGCATGATCCCTGCTTCGTTCGCCGCGAATGTGGCCCATGCCACACGAGATCCACCCCAGGCCGCCAAGATTTATTTTTCTTTCTCTTTTTTGTCCAAACCCGCCCTTGTTTCTCATTTATGGAGTAGAGGCATTTGTCCTTTAACTGATTCTCACCCATCGATTCAGGAGATCCCCATGATTACCGCCTTCTTTTCTCACCTCGGTTTTATCACGTTCGTGTATGGTTGCTATTGGTTCTATGATCAGGTCGTCAACTCGACCCCGGATTCCAAGGACGACGAGTGGTTGGATTCCATCCGATATGAGGCGAAGCCTCCTTACACCGATCCCTCCACCCATTCCAGCTCGCACAGTTATTCTGGCTACCGATCGGCTCGCGAGGACGACACCGAGTACACCGAAAAAGAATGCCCGGAATGTAGAGGCTATGGAAGAATCAATTGCCCCGATTGTTTCCTGGACGACGATTGTATTAATTGCTTTGGCTTCGGTTCGGTAATCTGTCCCAAATGCAATGGGCGTGGCTATGTCCGATCCAGATGATCCTTGCCCATGCCCGGCATCATTTCCGGTCTCCAGCCCCGATCACCCATTCTTCCTTTTTCTGTCAGAATCCCCAGCCCTCTGGCGTAAGAGACAGAGGAACCCATTTCTCGTGCGAGGCGAAAGCAATGAACTGCAAGAAGCAAGCCAAGAAAGTCATGTCGAAAATCGCTCTGGACCGTGTCAACCGCATCCTGGGTCCCGAGGCCTTTCAGCCCCTCGAAACCGGCATCCTGCAAGGCAAAATCCGACCGGGGGCCGATCTGTGGGATGGCCGCCCCTTACAGCCCGAAACGCTGGACCGTGGCTTCTGTTATTCCACCGCCAACTACCATCGCCTTTTGCAGCAGATCCAACACGCCCCGCGCGTCTGTCCCTGGTGCGGGCAGCCTCTGCAGGCGGCCGCTTCGTTCTTGTTCAGTTGGGATCTCAGCCCCTCTTTCCATCCCCAATGTTGGATGGCCCACAATCTGGCGGCGGCGATTGTGTTTGGCTTTCTTTCCCCAACTCAGTTGCCCCTCCCCTGTGCCCAGGTTGTGCAATCCCAGGGGATTCAACCCCAGGTCATTTATCCCCAGGTGATGCAGCCGCAGGGAGGGATGCCCGTCCCCGCCCAGCCGGCGTGCCCCCCACAGGGCAAGGTGACCATCATTCAGAAGATCATCCAAACCATCAAGATTGAATTTTGATGAAACCCTACTTCACCCTGGCTTGCTACGACATCCACGCAGCCAAAACCCGGCGCCGAATCGTACGTATTTTGTCGGAACACGGGGTGCGGGTTCAGAAAAGCGTTTTCGAGCTGCACGTGGATCGCGCCGAGTTAACCCGCTTGCAACACGAAATCCATGCCCTGCTGAACCCCGCCACCGATTCCGCGCGCTACTACTTGCTCTGCGCGGATTGCAAAGCCTTGACCGTGTCACTGGGCGAGACCCCTCTTCAGGCCCCGCGGCCCTATGTCCTCATCTAACCCCCGGCCCGCGCCTCGTGCGCGCCTTCTTTGGAGATGTGTGTATGACACTCTATCAGCAGATTCTTGATCCCGTCCGCCTGCGGGAAGGCTGGCTGCAAGTCTATGCCAACCGCGGTGCCGCAGGCATCGATGGCGTCACCTGTGAGCAGTTCAACCTGGCGCTCGATGCCCATATCGCCCATTTGGCCGCTCAACTCCAATCCGGCCAGTACCGCCCCTCCCCCTTGCTCTATGTCTGGAAAAATCGCGAGGATGGCACGCGGGAACGCCTCTTGTTGATCCCCATCATCGCGGACCGCGTGGTGCAAAGCACCGCCATGCAAGTACTCAGCCCCATCGCCGAGGAACTCTTCTACAACGGCTCCTATGCCTACCGCAAAGGACGCTCGGTCCAGCAAGCTGTCCTGGCTGTTTGCCAACTCCTCCAAGAAGGCTATTGCTGGGTGGTGGACGCCGATATTCAGGATTTTTTTGACACCATCGACCACGCCCGCCTGCGCACCCTCCTCACCCAAACCTTTGAGGACCGCCAGCTCACCCAGCTTATCATGCAATGGATGGCCGCGCCTGTCCAATCCCAGCACGGATTACAGCCGCGCAACAGTGGCGTGCCCCAAGGCTCGCCCATCTCCCCCCTGCTGGCAAACCTCTATCTGGACGCCTTGGATCAGCATGTCGCAGCTCAAGGGTTCAATCATATCCGCTATGCCGACGACTTCTTGATTCTCTGCCGCACCCTGGAAGAAGCCGAGCAAGCCCTCTTGCAAACCGATCGTCAACTGAAACAGATCCGCTTGCAGCTGCACCGCGAAAAAACCGGTATCGTCCACCTCCACGAAGGCTTCCAGTTCTTAGGTGAATGGTTCGACCGCGATTTTTTTTTTGATACGCGACCGCATGAAGGCCGAACTGCGGGCCCTGCACGCCAGCGAGAAAACCGAGGCCCCTACCGCCGATTTGACTTCCCCTTCTGGGGACGATGACCATTCCTTCCGCACCCTGTATGTCCAAGAACAAGGCTGCATGGTGGGGCTGGTGCAAGGACGCATCGAGGTGCGCAAAAAAGAACGCATCCTGCGCTCGGTACCAGCCCAATGGATCAAACAGATTCTCTTGATGGGCAATATCATGTTGTCGCCGGCCGCGTTGCGCCATTGCTGCCATGAAAATATCCCCTTGGTCTATGTCTCCACCCGGGGCCATTTTTGGGGACGGCTGGAAGGGGGGGCCCCGTGGGCTATCCATACCTTGAAACAACAACTGGCCATGCAGGACAACCCCACCCAGGTGCTCAACTGGGCCAAAGCTATCGTCGTCGAAAAACTCAAAAACAGCCTGGGCGTCTTCCGCAAACGCCACCGTAAGGGCGAACACCGCTCCATCGACCAGGCCTGCGATCAACTCGCTCACCTGGCTGACAAAGCCCGCCTGGCCACCACCCTCGAGAGCGTCCGCGGCTTCGAAGGCCGCGGTGCCGCGGTCTACTTCGCCGCCTGGAAACACTGGATCCCCGAACCCTTCTCCTTTTCAAACCGCAACCGGCGCCCCCCCAAGGACCCGGTCAACGCCCTGCTCTCCTTTGGCTATACCCTGCTGATGAACCAAATGCACTCCATGGTGATGGTGGCCGGTCTGCATCCCTCTGTCGGCTATCTCCATGAAAGCAACGACCGCTACCCCGGGCTGGTGCTCGATCTGATGGAAGAATTCCGCGCCCCCCTCGTCGATACCCTGGTCATGGCCGTCCTCAATCGCAGCCAGTTCACTCCCCAGGATTTTACGCTTGACCCCATCAGCGGGGGGTGTATGATGAGGGATGAAGCACGCAAGCGCTGGGTTGCCTTGCTGGAAGAACGGATGGCCAAGGCCATCCGCATCCCTGGCGAAAGCGAACCGGCCTCCTATCGGCACTGCATGTTGCGGCAAGCGGAAAAGGCGAAAGACGTGATCTTCAATCCGGGCTCGACCTACCAGCCCTTTGAATGGTACCGTTGAACGAAAATCCCGTTTTTTCTATGCAACAATTTGATATATCGACACTTACGCCTATTTTCCCTCAGACCGGGGCCCGCCCCCCGGGCCGCGGCGGGAAAATCGGAGAGAAATACCGTAAATGGAAGGACTTACATCATTTTCGGGAGCCCTCACAATCTGAGGAAACACCAAACCTGCTCCCAACCCAGGAGTTACGGCCATGCGTCCCCCCCACAACCAGGAGAATATCTCAAAAAAAATGGGGAAAATCGACGGTCTGAGTTTACAGGGATTTCGATTGTTGATAAAATTAGACTTACGATAGGGTAAGATTCCCCTATCACGGCGACACGAGCCGATTGAAACGTTTATCCCTGTAAATTGCTGTACTGCTTTCGCAATTCGATTCCCCTA
>JAVFAP010000310.1:0-5563 GCA_034002445.1 bacterium
CGAGGCACGGCCAGCGAAAAGGACCGATCTGAAACCGGAACTTCGCTTTTTGGCCTCCAGGAATATAATACTTGCAGTATTCGTTTCCGGTACGAGTATGGTTTCCTGGATGGGAGATTTTGTGATGAATGGGCTTGAAGTGGCAGCAAGCATGGACTATCTGTTTTTACTGTTGTTGATTCTCTGCTTTGTATTGTCTTCTTTTTTGGTATTTTTCCTGTTTTTGTACCTCCAGTATTCCACCCATCACAGAGGCATGACGATCGATGAATATGTAGAACTGGTTTCAGATCATGTGGGCCAGCGCTGGAAGAAGGATTCTGTTGAATTTCTGAAAAAAAATATCGGTTTTGAAATTTCGGCCAAATTCACCATCCAGCGCAATGGTTCGATCTCCCATATCGAGTTGACCAAGACCTCGGGTAATGAAGCCATCGATACCGTGGTGGTTGGTTCGATCCAAAAAACGGCTCCCCTTCCCTCGTTCCCCAAAACCTATCCCCACGATTCCCTTGTCGTCGAAATGACATTCCAAAACAGTTAACGGTTTCTCTTCCCACAATTCCTCGGTTTCCAGGCTTCGCTTTTCCTAGGGGGATGTGCTATGGTTTTCTGACACCATTACCCCAAATGAGAGAAGAATTATGAAATCCATTCTGTTCCTGCTTCTACTGAGTCTGCCTGCCCTCTTCTGTTCAGCCCAGGATGCTCCCGTACTGCGGGTCATCGATTTTAACGCGGTCGAATACACTCAAATCAACCAAAACAGTGATCTGGAGCAGGTGACACGCACGCGTTTCCTCAGCGTGCAGCCCTATGGGACAGGGTACAAGGTTGCCGCGGGAGAAGGAATCGACGCCTCGACCGGCGCGGTTTGTGACAACCCCGGTGATGTCGGCATGGGGCTGGTTTGGAATATCCCCTTGCATCAAAAAACCCCGGAGCCGATTCGCTTCACAGGATGCAGCAAGGCGGACGGGGTGGAAGGCTCCCCCAGCAGCAACTATTCCCTCTATGTGGATCTGGTTTACGATGACGGCTCGCCATCCTGGGGGCATCAGGCTCATTTTGAGACCGGCAGCCATGATTGGCAGGAAAAATCCGTCCTGATTCTCCCCGAAAAACCGGTCCGCTCGGTCTCCTGTTACGCTCTCTTTCGCAACATCAAGGGGAAAGCCTGGTTTGACAACCTGAAGGTGGAGATGGCTTCCATGCCAGAGGGGATGATTCGCTTTGACGGGCTTTCCGCTCAATTGGTCAAGGCTGTCTCCCAGCCCACCGTAGGCACCACGGTCCAGACCGAAGATGGATTGACGCTGACTCTGGACCCAACCAACGGCGCTCTGGCGGCGATCACGGCCGATAACAAGCCACTCCCCCTTTCCCCGGGGATGAACGGATTCCATGTGCGGGATGTGGGCCAAGGCGGGGATTATTATCCATTCAAAGAGGGGCAATGCCAGCCGGTGCAATGTGATCTTCAACTCCAGGTGAGAGAAAGTGCCCATGCCATCCACCTGACCGGAACCTTGAAGGATACCACAGGCCAGCCTCGGGCCTTGAATCTGGTTTACGCCATCCCTCTCGACGCGATTGGATGGCAGTGGGGCGAGACCATCCGTTCGAGCCTGCACATCGCCGAGGCCCAAGAATATGCTACCGGGACCACGATCGGGACCGGGAGCAACGGAAAACTCTCCATGTACCCCTACGCCAGCATCCATGGACCAGATCGCGGGGTGGCGCTGGGGATCGATTATGGCCAGCCGCTGCAATACCGCCTGGGGTACAGCGGGGGCAGCCGGACCCTGTATTGCTCCATGGATCTGGGCCTGCATCCCGAGACCGCCAATTTTCCGTCTCAAGCCCAATTTGAACTAGTAATTTACCCCATCGATCCCGCCTGGGGTTTTCGATCCGCCACCCAACAGTATTACCAAATCTTTCCAGATTATTTCACTGTGCGCAGCAAGGATCAGGGAATTTGGATGCCGTTCACGGATGTCAGCACCGTGGAAGGCTGGCAGGATTTTGGCTTTAAATATCATGAAGGCACGAACAATGTGCAATTCGACGATGAAAACAACATCCTGAGTTTCCGCTATACCGAGCCCTCCACTTGGTGGATGGCCATGCCAAAAGAAATGCCCCGCACCTACGACAACGCCATGCAGCTCGTGGAGGAGATCGCCAAGGGCACCTCCAGCCGCCGGGAGCATGCCGAGGCATTGCTGACTTCAGGCTCATACAATGAGAGCCAGCGCTACCAGATGCTGTTCCGCAATGAGCCCTGGTGCGATGGCGCGGTCTTCAGTCTCAATCCCAGCCCCTATCTGGATGGCGAGGTCACCCATGCCTCCACCATGTGGAATGAGGAAATGGCGGAGCGGCTCTACGGACCCAATGCCGCGCATCAGCTGGATGGAGAATATCTGGATTCGCTGGAGGCGTATGTGACGGCGGATTTGAATTTCCGCACCGATCATTTCAATAAAGTCACCTTCCCCCTCACCTTTACCCTGGACACCCACCAGCCGGTGATTCACAAAGCGTTCACCCAGTATGAATTCACCCGGCACATGGGAGAGGAAATGCATAAGCGGGACAAGTTGCTATTTGCCAACAGCGTGCCCTACCGGTTTGGATTCCTCTGCCCCTGGCTGGATGTGATGGGTACCGAAACCAATTGGATTCAAAACAATACCTTTACCCCGGATGGGGATAACATCATGAATTACCGTCGTACATTGAGTGGGCAAAAGCCATACCTGTTTTTGATGAATACCCGCTTCGACGCCATGACCTCGGCGATTGTGGAGAGGTATTTTCAGCATTGCCTGTTCTACGGCATGTTCCCCAGCATGTTCAGCCACAATGCGGCGGAAGATCCCTATTGGCGCAATCCGACGTTGTACAACCGCGACCGGTCCCTGTTCCGCCGTTACCTGCCTGTCATCAAAACCATCGCCGAAGCCGGGTGGGAACCCATCTCCCTGGCGCACGCGGACCAAGGGGCCATTTGGGTGGAACGGTACGGCAACACACCAGAAGGCCCGATTTACCTGACGGTCATGAATTCCAGCGATCAGGACCAGGATTGCTGTCTGCGCGGGGCAGGCTTGTTAGGGCAGCGGGGACAATGGACCGAAATGCTGAGCCAGCAGAGCGGCTTGTGGGAGATGGGATTGGAATTCACCATCCCGGACCACGGGGTACAAGTCTATCAACTTTTCAACTTGGAGAAGGAGACAGCCGTCAAAGAGATTCCAATGGACTGATGATCCGTGATAAGATAATCGTGCCATCGATGGATTGAGCGTAAGAATGGAGAGAGAACCATGAAGAGGGATGCAGGTTTCACCCTGATCGAGCTGCTGATCGTCGTCGCCATTATCGGGATATTGGCCGCGATCGCGGTACCCAATTTTATGAATGCGCAAATCCGGGCCAAAATTGCCCGGGTTCAGGCCGATATCAAAGCACAGGGGACGGCCTTGGAGCAATACCGGCTGGATAACAACAACTACCCGCCCAGTAACGTGGCAGCCCCCCGGCTGTGGCGGCTGACCACCCCCATCGCGTATATGTCCAATTGTCCGCCGGATGTGTTTGGGGATCCCTTGATGGCGTACATGGGCTATTACCATTATGTCGAGCGAAAGTCGGAAGAAGCCTGGTTTCGCGCCGACTGGCACTCGGCACAAGGCGATCTGCATACCACCGCGAATATTGGATTGGAAATCCCCGGAGGCCTGTATTGGCATATCCGCTCAGTCGGGCCGGATAAAGAACTGGATTACGGATTTCCCTATGCAGCCTCTAATGGTTTGGTCAGTAACGGGGATATCGATATCTTTGGCCCCTAAGAACCATTCTCACGTTGAAAAAAAGACCATCCCCCTTTTGGATAGACTCAACCAGGTCACGTTGAACCTCGGTTCATTAAAAATTAAAGGAGAAATGGCATGAAAAACGCAATTTTTTTTACGGCTCTTCTGATGTGTTCGCTGTTCTGGCTCCCCTTGCATGGACAAGCCGAAGATGTGGTATTGGATGATTTCGAATACGCGGAAGACTGGGAAATCGAGGAGATGTACCGCAACAGCGGCTGGCTGGGGCAAGGCGCAAGCTTTTTGGCCAGCGGCGCCAAGGATGGCAGCCAATGCATGGAGTTACTCCTTCTCTACGATGGGGGCGCCTGGGGTGGCGCGGCGGTGACCAGTTTGGACCAGGAGCCTTTCGCGTTCACGCCCGGTCAGATGTTCACCTTGGATATCAAGGGCGATGCCGTCAAACTGGCTGGAGATCAGGCCATTTTGGTCTTCCAACTGCGTGACGCGGCGGGTGAGGTCATTCGTTTTTTGGATTACCTCGGCCCCAAATCCCCGGATTGGATCACCATCCGCATGCCCTATGAAGCGTTTGAAGAGGGCCCTTACGACGCCAACCCCGATGTCCCCGCAGACCGTGAAAATCTGATCAGCTGGGAGTTCTATATTCAGGGAGTCGGCGGAAATGTGGTGGATCCCTTCGAAGCCACGGTGTTTTTGGATAATTTGATCATCACCGATGCCCCCGCCCCAACCGAAGGCGATCGGATGCTGGATGATTTTGAATATGCCAGTGACACGGCAATCAAAAACTTTTACGTCAGTACCGGCTGGCAGGGCTTGGGAACGCCATCGCTTACCAGCGAGCGGATGGAAGGTGAACACGCCATGCAGCTGGCTATGAGTTTCGAGGGTGGCGCCTGGGCATCTGCTGGCGTGGCGGGACAAACGGTCGATCCGTTCGCGTTTTCTCCCACCCAAAAACTGAGTTACTATGTCAAAGGCGATCCTGCCAATCTTACCGATGAGGCTGTGCTCATTGTCCTCTCCTTCCGGGATACGACCGGTGAGGTGGTCCGTTATCTGGACGCGGTGGGTCCCATCAGCGCCGACTGGACCCTGATCGAAATTCCCTACGACGCCTTGGAGGAAAGCCCCTGGGATAGCAATCCCGACACCCCGGCGGACCGTGGCAAACTGGTCAGTTGGGAATTTTCCATCCAGGGCGTAGGCCCCGAACCCATTCCTCCCTTCAACGCCACCATTTTATTGGACGAGTTTAAACTCACCGCGACGGGGGGAGAAGGGACTACCTACGTGGTTAACAAAATCTCCACCCAGGAAGCCCCGTATGTAATGGACCAGCAGTTTGACGCCATCTACACCACCGCCGCCAACGCCATGAGTTATTGGGAAGACGACACCTACGCGCCGGTGGGGGATCCCTACGACAAAACGAGAGCCTACCTGCTCACGGATGGAACCACGCTCTACTGCGGGATGGTGATCGGTGATCCGGATACCAGCACTCTCACCACCGACACCGGTTTTGATACATTGACCAAGTGGAACGTGGATTCATGGGAAATCGTGTTCGCTCCGAATCCCGATACCATCGATGGTTCCGATTACATCAAGTTCGCGGGCGATTCAGCAGGGCAGTGGGATGATATCTCTCCCGACACCGAAGGCGGAGCCGCATGGGACGCCCCGTCCTTCCAATCCAACGCCTA
>JAVFAP010000311.1:0-5561 GCA_034002445.1 bacterium
CCGAAAGCCCAAGCCAGGGACCGCGAGAGGATGGCCACGGGGCCAGCCAAACCTTCATCCAGGAATACCGCTTTCCAGAGGGGATTCCCCAGGAATGGATCACGGCCTACCGGGGCGCCCTGCATGCGGTGGAGCAGATCAAGGTGGAAAAAGATAGTCTTAGAGAAGAAGAGTACTACAAAAAACTAGAAAAAGCCCTGCTGCAAGCCGCCCGCATCAATCAGAAAATACAAGCCGCCGCAAGCCCGTGAAAGCATCCCTACCGTTGTTCCACGTAGCGGGAACGGATCTGGCCATGCAGCGTCAGTTCGAATTCCCCATACCAATGGCCATCAGGGTGGGCTTCATCCCGAGGCAGACGCAGCGGGAACGGAACCGCACGATCCGGGTCAAACTCCCCTACGGAAAGATGGAGGCAGCGAACCAGCCAGGGATCGTGCTCTCCCAATGTTTCAATATTGTCCTCGCCCCCTGCAGCCCCCCCCGCGTCCGTGGCCGCATAGTTGTAGGCATAGCGGAAAAACCGCCACTGCGGCACCAGCGCTCCATTCGGAATCGTGCCGCTGCATGTCGGCCAGGCGGGAATGGAAGCGCTGTAACGACGTTTTAAGAAAGGGCAATACAGGCTGCTTTCAGGGCAATAGCGCAAATCCGCCAGCAGCAGCGAGACGCCGCTCCAATAGCCATTCGCGGCAGGCCCGCAGCCCCAGGTGGTTGTATGGGGCATGGCGTCCATTCCGGCGGTCCCGTCAGCGGGAGGAAAGTGGACATAATCGGTCCGATAAGCCACCATGGCGGTATGGATCGTTCGCAGTTGATGTTGGCAGGCCGCCGCATCCGCCCGTTGCAAGGCTTCTTTGTAGTTGGCCCCGGAGATCGCGGCCAAAATGCCGATAATGGCCACTGCAATCAGCAGTTCGATGAGGGTAAATCCACGGCATGGAGAGTATCGCATCGCGTATCCTTCGTACGCATTGAACTAAGAGTCGGGCTGGAGAAGGGGGGTGACGGTAAAGAGCAGAGCCTTCTCCACGTACGGCTCCTCGGTTCAGAAATGGCAGAAAGGCAGGTTTCCTGACTCCCGGGCTTCTTGTGGTCTTCCTACTCCCTCGCCTTCTCATCCGCGAGGCGGACAATGGCCTATCGAGGTTTCGTTCCCGGTTACAGTGGCGGGACCGTGTTGGATTTTCACCAACTTCCCATTTGATTCCAGACGGAACCTTTCTTAAGTTCCTCTATTGTATTGAAAAGGGTGATGCTGTCAAGAAAGCAGAGGGATGGACCTTGAGTCGGTGGGATCAAACACAATTCAAGCGGATGGTTCGGAAGGCACCGCATCCTCTCGCATCAGGATTGCCTTATACCGCGGAAGATAAATATTGAAGGTACTGCCACGCCCTTTTTCACTATCAACGGTAATATACCCCTTATTTTGCTGGACAATCCCATACACCGCCGCCAGACCCAAACCAACCCCCTCGCCGACATCCTTGGTCGAAAAGAAGGGGTCAAATAAATTATTACGGTGTTCTGGCGCAATCCCTTCCCCTGTATCATGGACAGAAAGGAGTACATACTGGTCAAATTGCCGGTGGTTGCGCGTCAGCGCAGGTGCCGACTGATGATCGATATTTTTTAATTCCACATGAATTTTTCCTTCTCCTTTGATTGCGTCACGGGCATTGATCAATAAATTGAGGATCAACTGTTCCATCTGGATCGGATCGGCATTCACGGGCCACAAATGGGGTTGGATGGTTTGGTAATACTCAACCGCATCATCCGCGATCCGATGAATCACCCCATCCATGCTGATCAAAATCTGATCTAAGCGGATTTCCTTGGGTACCGCGGGTTTGCGCTGGCTGAATGTCAGCAATTGCTGCACCAGATCGGATGCTTTACTCCCCGCCTTCTTAATTTCATGGACATAATGCCCCATCGGTGAATCCAGACTGACTTTTCGCAAAATCATATCGCTGAATCCCATAATCACGGTCAGGAGGTTGTTGAACTCATGCGCGATTCCCCCCGCCAGAATGGCCAGCGATTCCAGTTTCTTGGATTCATGCAACTGCTCTTCCAGTTCCTTCTGCACCGATTTATCAAACAGGGTTCCCACAATCCGGACCGGGTTCCGTTCCACATCCTTCTCTATGATTTCACCGCGGGCATACACCCAAAAATGGCTGTTCTCCCGGCTGATCACCCGGAATTCCATTTCAAACGCCTGGTCTCGCTGCGACGCGGTCATGACTCGGTTGAGCACCATCTCCCGATCCTCGGGATGGATCATTTCATACAGCGACATAAATTCACGGGGATACGTTCCGGTCTCATAGCCAAGCAATGAAAACCAGGCAGGGCTGAAATAATTGATGGCATTGGCCTGGACATCAAAATCCCAGAGACATTCATTCACCGCGTTCAGGGTCACCGCATACCGCGCTTCACTCTCTCGCAACGCTTTCTCGGACTGACGCCGCCACATCAGGTTCTTGATTAACGCAAGAGTCAATACCGTTTCAACCAGGATAAATACCACCACAACCACAATCAGAAAACGGTATCGTTCAAAAAGACTAGGCTCGTAAGAAAGAAAGGTCGAATCAGGCGGAACATCTTTCTCCGATAAGCCAAACCGCTTCATCACCTGGTAATCGAAGAAGAACGTATTGGGGCTCTCCAACAGAATGGGGATGGTCTCCGGAGGCGTCCCATCCAAAATCCGCTGCGTCATCTGTGCCGCGATTTCTCCCTGCTTGTAGCCATTGACGACTTCTCCTCCCAAAATGCCCCGTCCTAAAAAGGTACTCCACCACGTAAAAGTGGGCGCCATGCAAAAATGGATATCGACATTTTCAGAAATGAAAAACTGCAATCGGTCATTCGGGAGAGACAAGAAAAAAACCAGATCGTCCGCGGTTAACGAGCGAAGATGGGCCACGACGGTTTCCACGTCTTCATTGATCAATTCAATAACAGGAAATCGGTCTTTCAAAACCTCCATCACCATGCTGCGATTTCGCAGATCATTGGGAGACGCGTTGTGGGTGATAAGGATAGAGCGAGGCTGCGGAAACTGGGCCAAGGCAAATTCAACCGTACCCCGGATATCGGGTTGCTCGATCACACCCGTTAAGTCGGGATACCCCATCAGCCGCTCTTCATCATAATAATTGATCCCACAAAAGACGATCGGGCTTTCGGGAAACAAACGCTCCCGGTTATTCAAGGCAAAATCGAGCGCGTTATCATCCGAGACAATCACCACATCCAGCACTTTGTTGCGGAATTTCTGCTCATAGAAATCCAATAGCGCCTTGATATACCCCTCGGTGAGATTCCGGCGCGTGTCCATATTTTCGATTAACAGGATATTGGACCGGTCTTTCTCAAGTTCCTGCCGGATCCCCTGCGTAACCTGCTCGGTCCAATCAAAATTTTGATGGTATGAATTGAGCAATAAGATCGTGTGCTTATCTTCGTCTTGGCTCCAAACAAAAAAGAAGGGGAAAAATAAAAAAAACCATAGCGTGATACAAAACTTACCACGAATCAAACATAACCAGAGATAGGACGGTCGGGTTTTATCCACCATTCCCATCATCCAATAATAAAAATTTGAGAACATTGCATACGATTGACGACCCAAACCTCTGCGTATAAAATGATCCACGCCTTCCCGTCGCGCCTGCCGAGCCGATCGGGAATTTGTTTATTATACACAAAAAAAGGCCGAAGAGAAATCCGGCTCCTCTTTAGTGTTAACCACCATGGATGCCAACAAGATTCAATCGGTCTTCAGCCGAATTGCAACGAAGTTCCCCCCTTTCGTTGCTTCCGCAAAGGCCCGATCCATAGAATCCATCATGCGCATAAAATACACCGATTTCTCGGCTCCGCAAAGGGGAGCATCCCCCATTGCGGTATCCAATGAAGAGAGGACACCGTTCCATGCGGACACAATCTCCCAGGCCTTCCGCAGTCCACAAGATCTCACCCTCTTTGCGAACGCCATGCGATCCGCACAACGAGGTGGAGCCATGGATTGATTTTCCGCGTTCTTTCATGGATGATCATGTATTCCAATTCGTGAGACAAAGGAGATTATCATGAAAAATCGTTTCACATTTTTGCTAGCCGGATTGCTCTGCCTGACTCTGGGATTCAGTGCGCAAGCCGCCGAGAAAATCCCCGTCATCTATGATTCGGATATCGGCGACGATATCGATGACACCTGGGCCCTAGGGCTCTTGTTGCAATCCCCGGAATTCGATCTCAAACTGGTGGTGGGCGATCATGGCAAGACCATGTACCGCGCCAAACTTTTCGCCAAACTGCTGGAAACCGCAGGCCGTGCCGATGTTCCGGTAGGGATCGGCCTGGATATCAATGTCCAGGGTGGCGGCGCCCAATCGGAATGGGTGGAAGGGTATAACCTCAACACCTATCCCGGCAAAATCTATCCCGATGGCGTGCAAGCCCTCATTGATACCATCATGAGTTCGCCCGAACCCATCACCCTGATTTGTGTCGGCCCCCTCCCCAATATTAAAGAAGCCTTGAAGCGCGAACCCCGGATTGTCGAAAAAGCCCGCTTTGTCGGCATGCACGGCAGCGTCCGCCTGGGTTACGGCGGCAGCAAGGATATCGCCGCCGAGTACAACGTCAAGCAAGACCCCAAGGCTTGCCAAGTCACGCTAAGCGCACTCTGGGATATCACCATCACCCCCCTGGACACTTGCGGATTGGTGGATCTCCAAGGGGAGTTGTACAAAAAATTCGCGGAATCTCAAACCCCAATCGCTAAAGCCATCCTGGAAAATTTCCGAATCTGGACCCAGCATCACACAAACCTGAATCCAGAAATGTGGAAAACCCAAAGTTCCACTCTCTTCGATACCGTTGCCGTCCATCTGGGACGGACAACCGATTTCCTCAAGATGGAAACCCTCTCCATCACCGTAACCGAGGATGGCTTCACCCAAATCGACGACAAGGGGAAATCCATGCAGGTGGCCACCGAATGGCTGGACAAGCAGGCCTTCCTGGCTGACTTGGTCAACCGCCTGACCGCGGAATAAATTGCAATCCACCCCGGGGGCGGGCCAGTCGGCCCGCCCTATTCATATCACAAAATATTCCATGTTGAAATTCAATTGAGGAGAGGAGTTTCTTTGTTGAAACAAGCCATCCACACCATCCTGCTCGCTTTATTTTCCATTGCCCATCTGGGATCGGAACCCATCCGGTTGCACCCCGACAATCCCCATTATTTCCTATACCAAAACCAACCCTTGATTGTCATCACCTCCGCCGAACATTACGGCGCCGTATTGAACCTGGATTTCGACTACACCACCTATCTCGATACCCTGGCCCAGGACGGAATGAACTACACACGTATTTTTACTGGTTCCTACTATGAGAAAACAGGGGCCTTCAATATCGAAAAAAATACCCTGGCACCCGCATTGGGCCGCGCCATCGTCCCCTGGGCGCGCAGCGATGAACCCGGCCATCCCGATGGTCAAGGCAAGTATGACCTGACCCAATGG
>JAVFAP010000312.1:0-5552 GCA_034002445.1 bacterium
GTGAAAAAAACAATTGAAATTTACCCCGAACCTTGGTATTGTATATTTATAGACTCGAACGACATCAGGTCATCGAGAATCGGGTTGGGCGCCAAATAGCCTGTCTGCGGTAAAGGTGGTAGTGATACCATACGCCGTGAACCACATAACGAGAGAAGGGGAGAAGATCCCCGAAGGAGGATTTATCGCCAACCAGATGAAAGACAGTCCACCAGAAGTATCAGGAAGGAGTCACCCGCTGTAAGCTGTGGCTCCTTCCGCATGTTCAGCCCTTTTTATCGTTTCTCTGGCATCAAATCCCATGCAGTCAAGATCTGTTTGACCGTGTCCCGCACCATCATCCCGTTCGTTCCAGGCACCGTATCCTGATTGGCCGCAAAGAGATAGCAGTGGCCACCTTTCTCCACATACCCGACAAACCAGCCCAACGGTTTCCCATCCGGTAAAGTTCCAGAACCGGTCTTTCCCCGAAACACGGTTGTTCCATCCTGCTCCAAAACCATGATCTCTTTGACAATCCCTACCGTTCGCTCGGAAAACGGCAGGCGGTCTCTCACCAGTTTTTCCAGAAACACCACTTGCTCAATCGCGGAAATCCGCAGGGAGGCACTCAACCAAAAAGCGGTCAGCCCACTGGAGATATCTTGATTGCCATACTCGATTTTCTGAAGATACTCCCGCATCCGCTCTTCTCCCACCTGCCCCGCCAGCCTCTGATAATACCAAACCACCGAGTTTTGAAACGCAGTCCGCATCGTTTGATCTCGGTTCCAGGTGGGGATGGCCCGTCGCACGCCATCCCATTGGTAGGGATGGCTGGCGTCTTGGATCACCCCCGTCTCAATTCCAATCAGCGAGTTGGGAATCTTGAAGGTGGAGCAAGGCGAAAACGCCAGTTTCGCTCGGGCTGAGTTAAAAACCGTCATCGTCATCCGGTCAAGATCATGGAAGACAAACGTAGCCTGATCCGTTCCAAAAAATGAACGCAGATCCACATGTTCGACTTGGTTCTCGTCTGCCCCGTATGCAGGAATACCAACGGTTTGGAACACGATCCCAACCATAAACCCAACAGTGAAGCATAAACATTGAATTCGCGTTTTTTTCATCACCACCTCGATGGAATAAAAAAAGTTGGCAAAAATGCAAATGGATTTGAATCAGAAGAAACGAATGATAAAATAGGATATGCCAAAAAGGCAAGGGGATGGGCGCCGAATAGCCCACGGCATGAGCCCAGGTGGTAGTGATACCATACGCCATGTCATTCATGTCCCTACGGGGATCGTAAGACCAATGTAAAGCATGCCTCACCCATGAAAGCGCAAACGCAATGTTTGATGCGGCAAAAAAACTGGCAAGAAGGAGCCCCAGTTAAATGGTGGCTCCTTCTTTCATCTGAAGCCAATAATTCTTGAACGCACGCAAATGGTGCTTGATCCAATCCATCTCGGCATGGATCCCCAAATCAATCCCCCGTTTTTCCGACTCAATCCAGCGGTGACGAGCCATCTCTTCTCGGGCCCGCGACACCAGTTCTTTCTTGGGAATGATATAGGGCTCCCAGCGGGTCCGCCATTCCATGGAGAATTGATTGATCCAGGTCAACGCCGCTTCATTCTCACTCAGATTGTGCTCTCGCTGAAACCGCCGAATCTCCTCCAATTCCATCCGAATAAATTCTTCCGTGGAAATCAAAGGAACATGGCTGGTTCCGACCGGCTGTGGATGCAGATCCTGATTCAACATGGTTCGATTCCTCCGTCCTTCATTCCATGACACGAATGAAGCAAGAAATGGTCCAATTACCCCGCAATCATATTTCCGAAAAACACGAACAGGCAGCATTCGCCTTCCCCCTATGATAACACAATTTAAATAAAAAATCAGGCAGGGTTGTCTTTTTTTGTCTCGCCCCCCCCCTTTCGGCCGTCCCGCCAGGGACAGGATGCCAGGAAGGGAAGGAGTGGGGTCTTATCGGTGCATTTTTGCAACACGGATCTTCACTTTTCCCCAAAAATCCAATAGAATGAGGCCAATTATTGATCTGTTTTTGTTGAGGTTTATCGTGAGACGAGTAAAGAAAAAAAAGAACAACTATCGAATTTATCTTAGACCGCTGCGAATTCTGCCAATTCACTGGTTCTTCCGGAGAAGATGGGAGGATCATTTCCGCCCCCGCTTCTTCACCTTCTCGTTTGGCAAATCGGTGAGCCTCTCCCCGATCCTGAACGACACCTACGGAGAAATCCACCTCCGCATCGAACGAAGCGGCGTGTTTGGCCGGCTGCAAAACAGCCTGCAATAACCAGCCCACGAAATTTCTCTCATCGCCTCTCCCCCCGCTACAAGGAGAGGCGATGCTCGGTCAGCCATGCCTGGAGCATGAGAACCGCCCAAAGGTTATAAGTGTCGTCCACCTGTCCGTCCCGGTGTGCCTCCCACAATCCCCGAATCCGCTTGACATGAAACACATTCGTCTGTCGTAAACTGCTCTCCGACAACAACGCTTCGGCCCAATCTAGTAATTCATGGCGGATCCAGCGCCCCACCGGAATCCCAAACCCTTGTTTGGGCCGATCTAAAAGTTCTTGCGGAACATAGCGATACAGAAGTTTTCTTAATATCTTCTTTCCCGTCTGCGCATCAATTTTTAAATCCATCGGGACCGTCCAGGCCCACTCCACAATCCGGTGATCCAAAAACGGCACACGGGTCTCTAAACTCACAGCCATCGCCGCACGATCCACTTTGGTCAAAATATCGCTGGGCAGATACTGCAGCGTATCAGTCGCCATCGCAAACGGGTATGGAGGAAACCAGTCTGGAACCGTACTGGCTTCCTTTCGATTTCTGGAAACGGAAAGATAATCATCCAGGACATGAAAATGATTCATATGGCCGTGATAGGCATCCGCGAAGGAACCCACTTGGGCATATCGTGTTCGTAAGGTAAACCGATGGTAGGCGATTGGATAATTCATCATACCCGCCATCCATTGCCCCAGGCTAAACCCTCCCCGAGCCATCTGACGGACAACCCAGGGATAGTGCTTCATTCTGCGCCATTGGGCTTCCACATGGCGGTAGCGGGTATACCCCCCAAAAATCTCATCGCCCGCGTCGCCACTCAAGCATACCGTCACCTGCTGGCGAGCCAGGCGGCTGACCAAGATTGTCGGAATCGCGCTGGAATCCGCATAGGGTTCATCATAAATTCCACAAAGTTCGGGGATAATTGATTGGGTTTCTTTTGGCATGACGATCAGCTCGGTATGATATGTATGCAGATGCGCGGCCACATTCCGGGCGTGCACGGATTCATCATAGTCCTTTTCTTCGAATCCAATCGAAAACGTATGCACGGGCTTTCCTTCAATCTGCTGCATGATCGCCACGGTCAGGGACGAATCAATTCCACCAGATAAAAACGCACCGATTGGCACATCCGAGATTTTCTGCCCCGCCACCGCTTGTTGCAGCAGATAATCCAACTGGGTCACCGCTTCCTCATCGGTCATCTCTCCAGGGCGGGAAACCCCTTCCTCTGCCACGGCGAGAAAAGACCAGTAAGGCCTTTGCATCATCTCGCCCTCTCGGGTCAGATGGGCGTAGTTCCCTGGTTGGAGTTTTTGGACGGATTGATAAATCGTTTGAGGCTCAGGAATATATTTGTAAGCCAAGAAGGCTTGCAGCGAATCGGGATCGATCTTCGGTTCAAAAAAAGGGAATGCGGTAATCGCTTTCAATTCACTGGCAACCAGCCAGCCTTGCGCTGTATGCGCCACATAGCAGGGCTTTTCGCCAAAGCGGTCGCGGGCGATAAAAAATTCCCCTCTCTCCTGATCCCAAACAGCAAAGGCAAACATCCCCACAGTTTTCTGCAACGTTTTTTCAATTCCCCAAACCGATATCCCTTCCAGCAGAATTTCGGTATCCGTTCGAGTCTTGAATACCAGACCAAGCGATTCGAGTTCTTTCTTTAAATCATAAAAATTATAAATCTCGCCATTGTAAGTAATGATCCAACGTCCATTATGAGAAAGCATCGGCTGTTTTCCCGCATCCGTCAAATCCAGGATGGAAAGCCGGCGATGACCCAGCGCAATTCCTTTCTCCCCGTTCATCCAGACACCATCCGCATCCGGACCACGATGAATAAGCCGCATCAATGCCTGCTGAAAAACAGGCTCAAAGGAAGTATCAAACGACCGCCCAAAATAACTTAGGATACCGCACATAGACTAGACATTTCTATTGGTGTATTGGTTATTTTTTATCACGCGACACAATAAATCATCCCATTGCTTCATGATGGTATCCATACGGTACCGCTCCAAAATCTCTCGTGCGGAACGCCCATACTGGATGCGCAATTCTGGATGAACAATCAGTTTCTCCATGGCATGCTCCAATGCAGGGATGTCATTGGGTGGAATCTGCAATCCATCCTGCTCAGGGCGGACAATGGCAATGGGGCCATACGAACAACGGGTGGCGATAACCGGCAACCCCGACGCCATCGCTTCACAAAGCACATTGGGAAATCCTTCAAAAAGCGAAGACAATACAAACATCTCCGCCTGTGCATAGACCGAATAGATATCTGCAATGCGGCCAGGCATATGCACAACATCTTGTAATGCCAATTGCCCCCGCAATTCTTCCAACTCTGGTCGCAAGGGCCCATCCCCCACGAGGACAAGATGCCATTCTGGGTGCCGGGGATGCAAATTGGCGAAGGCTTGAACCAACTGCCGAAAGCCTTTTTCGAAGGTGAACCGCCCCACCGCGAGAATACTTGGTTTGGGTAACGTCCAGGACCCGGCCCCATTGGGACTGGGAGCGAATACCGGGTTGGGGATTGTGTGGATTTTTGGATGCAGACGCTCAGAAAAATAGGAAGAAATGTCATCGGACTGGACAACGATGGCATCCGCCAAGGGATAAAGACGATGGCGCAGAAATTCCCAATGCCTGCCAATCTTATATTGAAACGGGTCCGATCGTTCGGATACCACCACGGGAATCTTCAATCCCAGAACCGCGACAATCGAAAAAAGATTCATGATATCAATGAAGGAGATTACACAATCCGGCTGGATGTCCCGCAACGCCCGGCGAATCCCACCCAGCCGCTGCAGATTTTCATAATACGCCTTGCACCGCTGCGTTGACCGCGTCAATAAATTCAGGGGGTGATGCCGGATCGCGTAGTGCAGAGGATAAAAAGGGGAGTCCACGCCATCATCCATGGTCAGGATATCGATGGAATACCCTCTCGCCGCCCAATAATTGGCCATCAGCGCCAGCACCCGCTCCGCCCCACCACACTGCAACGCATGGATAATAAAAGCAATTTTCATAAGAATACCCAATACACATAGATTAACGATTATTTCAAAATTACTTTTTGCACCCCGAAATAATTATATAGGGAGCAAATACCGAAATCCCTCGATAATATCTCACTTTCACCAATAAATGATCCATCCGCATACGCAATTGTTTAATCAATGGTAAAATTTTATCAGAGAGAGATGGCCATCGAG
>JAVFAP010000313.1:0-5544 GCA_034002445.1 bacterium
CGATTCCGCATAGGCTTCCAAAAACCACACGTGGTCATCCGGGGAAAAGCCGGCGCTGATGGCCATGGGCTTGGTCTGTGTCCCAACCTGGGTCAGGAATTTTTCCAATTCCTGCCTGAACTCCAAGGTTTGGGGAATGTTCATTTTCTCTTGATCCAAGAGGAACAAGAAGAAATCGTTGGCCAGGATGGTCTGGAACTGGGCGGGGTGCTGGACCTCTTCAATCATCGCCCGCAGTTTGGAATCGCGGCGGGTTTGGTCTTGGGTATCCTGTGCCAGGTTCTGGAGATACTTCTGGGCCGCATGGATTTCATCAAAAATATAGGTTGTCCCGTCCCGCTGCACGGTCAGCATCTGATCCAATCCCTGCGCTGCCCAAGGGGATTGGCTGGGAAAGCGGTATTCCTTGGCGGGGAGTTTGGCGATATCGATCTCATTCTGCTCGATTCCTGGCGTGTTTTTGATTAAATCCAGGAAGGGCTGGGCGGGATTCCCATTCGGTAACGCGAACGCGATGGTTGGGTTGCCGTTGTAGAACCCAAACATATTCATTCCCACCGATGAACCCGCCGGGACCATTTCCGCCAGGAAGCGCATGTGGGATTGCACGATCGCTTCTTCCCGGGCTTTCATGCGCTGCGCCATCCGTTCTGCCCGTTCGGGATCTTCCTGGCGGAGTTGTTCCAGCCGTTCCTGCATCTGTGCGGGATCCATATTGCGGCCCGAGGGATTACGCATCCGCTCACCCCGCCGCTCGCCTCCGGAGGGATTACCCTCTTCCGATGGAGAGGGCGAACCAGGGGAAAATGTGACGGGGGTGGGATCTTCAGAAGTTCCCGCGGCAATCGCCGCCTCGCCTGGAATTCCACTTGCGGCAGAGATCTCGTCCGTGGCGGATTGCGGTGAAGGCCAGCGCATAGCTACTTCCAGCATCCCCATTGGATCAGAAGCCGCGAAGGGGAATGTGTCCAACGGGGTCCAGGCCGTGATCCACGGAGGTATATTTTCGGCCTTGGCCTTGAGGGTAATCTTGGCTTTGCCATCCATTTGCTGGAAGAGCAAGGTGAGATTCTTCATCCCCTCGGCTGCCATGAATTCGGGTAACAAGCCGGGTGGCAGGATCGAGGCGGGATCGTTGGGGGGGGTGTTGATAAATAAGGCCAATGCCGTGTCCTTATGATCCTCTAAGGTTTTGATATAGTCTGCCTTCTCTCCGGGATTGGCGGCCGGGGCGGGAGGCGTACCCCAGAACTTGTCGAATACGGGCGGCTGATTGGTCAGCCAGACATATCCCTCATCGCAGAAAATCCCAAGCTCCCCGAGAGGGGATTGAATGGTCTGGATGGTATAAGATCCCACTTTGATCTCCCGGGTGCTGGTGTCTGGGTAGGCTGCGATGAAATGCGCGGGGAGATCGATCGTGGGGGTGGCCGATTGGACAGTGCTCTCTAGCTGCACCAGGCCCACCAACAGGGACGCGGGATTCCCTCCTTCCGGCGGAAAGAGAAAGAGCCGTGTTTCGGACGCATCGCGGATGATATTGGAGACGATGTCGGTCACTCCCTGGGGCAGAGCGGCGATGAAATCATTGGCGATGGTGCTGATGGTTTCGTCCTTCAGCACTTCGGCAAAGGCTTGCTTCGTTTTACTCAGTTCGCCCCCATTGGCCAGCAGCCAAGCAGGCGCGGTTTGCGGCAAGATATCGTGGTACAGCCTTTGGGATACGGATTGATTCTCTGGGGCGCCAGGCTGCTTTGACTGGGCTTCCCCAGAGGATAAGGAAAGTGAAGCCGCGTCCTCCCCGCCGAAGAACGGAAGTTGGTTGGCAATCAGACCGATGGCGAGTCCAACGAGAAAGACGAGTACGAGTGGTAAAGAGTTTTTCATAATAATAGCCGTCGTTTTTTTCTGTAATCGTGGAATGAATGTGACTCCGGGTACGATAACCATGGAATGCGGTGACACCTGTATCGGGCGCTGTTTCATTTGGTTCCGCTTTTAACGGAGATTCCATTGATTTCTTCCAGTTTATCCATGGAAGAGATCCGCTTCTGATGCCGTTCCAATATTACCTGGCGATCCTTGAAATCAGACAAAATATAGGGAGTGATAAAGGTGATCAGCTCGGTCTTGGCCATCTTCTTGGTTTTGGTTTTGAAGATGTTGCCTAACAAGGGAATATGCATCAAGCCAGGAATCCCCTTTTGGGATTCGATCAAGGATGAATCAATGACCCCCGACAACACCGCGGTTTCTTCATGTTCGATACTGAGCTGGGTTTGAATAGTCCGGGTGCTGAACGCCGGGACACTGAGGCCTTCGGTTTGGAGCGATAAATTTTCGACAATCTGCCCATTGCCCAGATCGACATCGATGGTCACCCGGGTCACATCGTTGATGTGCGGGGTTACCGAGAGTTCCAGCCCTACGGGACGCCAATCGGTTTGGGGTTGCGCTCCCGAGTTGGTCAGCAAAATGGAACTGACATAAGGCACCTCGGTTTTGACTTCCACAAAGGCGCTCTGGTTGTCCCGCGTCAGGATATTGGGTTTGGCGACGACGTTTGTCTTGCTTTTGGATGAAAGATAATCCAGCACCATGGTGAAATTCGCGCTGGAGAGTATGGCCGCTCGGGCGGAGTTGAGTTGATTCATGGTGGCGTCGAACGAGGGTTGCATGGTGATGGGGATCCGGTTGGCCCAATCGATCCCCAACGAGTTGTCATCACTATCGATCAGTTCGACGATGAGGATTTCGATGAGAACTTGCGCGGTTTCTTTATCCAGGTCGTTGATCAACTTTTCGACCGCGTCGAAATATTGCGAGTTGGTGGTCACCAGCAGGGAGTTGGTGCGCGTTTCGGATACGATCCGGACGTTCCCGATCAATTGGCTGAATTCGCTGTCCCCCATCTGGGAAGACTGGTTCATGAACCAATAGAATCCCCGGTTGTTTTGCCGGTTGGCATCTTCTTCAAACAGTGTATTGAGTTGCTCGGCCAGGTATTCGCAATCGGCGTTACGCAGGCGAAACACCTTGGTGGTGCCGAATTCGGGCGCGAGGCGGTCCAGCTGCATCAATAGTTTTTCCACCACATCAAAAGCCCGTGGTGTCCCGGCTATGACGATGACGGAGTTGGTGGTGGGGTCGGCGATGATTTTTACTTTGCCGGAAAGTCCGGTCAATCCTTGCTGATTTTGCATGCCGTAGTAGAAGAAATTCCGGTTTCCTTGATCTTCCTGGAATAGCTGGGTCATCAGCATGGCGAGATCGGATGCACGGACATTCTTTACAGGAAAGACGCGAGGTTCTTCTTTAGAATCGGGGAGGGGTTTATCTAACTCGGCGATTAGTTCTTCGATCATGGGGAAATCCGACGGTTTGGCCGTGATGATCAGGGCGTTGAGCCGTTGGTCTTCGATAATACGGAACTTGGTGTCTTCCGTTCCCCGGCGGGAGTAGTAGTACCACGAGTTGCGGTTACTCTGGGATTCATCGCTGAGCAGACTTTCCAGCATGGTTTTCAGGGTGATGGCGTCCGCGTTTTCCATCATGTAGACGCGGGTTTCTTTATCATAACTTTTGTCGTTATCCAGGATATCCAAAATGGTCTCGATGGACTTCATGTCTTCTTCATACGCCGCGATCACCAAGGTGTTGGTGCGGGAATCGGCGGCGATGGCGGGCTGATAGAACGAGGTGCGGCGGCTTTGCGATAAAGTTTGTAAGGTCTGGACCACGCTGGCCGCGTCGGCGTTCTTCAGGGTGAAGGTTTTGATCTTGATCCGGTCACTGGCGCTGGAATCCAGGTTCTTGATAAATTGCTCTAACTCTTCCAGGGCAAGCCGAGGCGCGCTGATGATCAAGGAGTTAGTGGCGCGATCAGCCAGCACTTCGATCTGGATATTGGAACCCCGGCGGCGGTCTGAACTTTGCGCGATATGGGTGTTGGCGATCCCTTCCAGGATATCCCCGATTTCCCGGGAGATTTCACGCGCATCCAGGTATTGCAGCTGGAAAACACGGATGGCGTAATCATCCATGATCCCTTCTTTATCCAATTGGTGGATGATTTCTTCCAGGCGCTCCAGGTTGCTGACGGTATCGGTGATGACCAAGGTTCGGGTGCGGTCATCCGCAATGATATTCGCGGTGGGTGACATTAAACTGCTTAGCGCTTCCCGTAATTGCGAGGGAGCGGCGTACTTCACTTCAAAGATTCGGTGCTGCATGCTGGAGGGCATATCGGTCTTATTCGGTTCAACCCGCACCTGCACTCCTTTTTGCTTGGCTTCGGCCACCGTTAACACCAGGATCATCATGTCGGTTTCAATATAGGTGATCCCTTTGAGCATGAAGGCGGTGTCGATGATTTGCATCGCTTCATCCTTGGTCACCTCATTGGGGTTGATGATGGTGAACTGGCCCTGCACCTGATCGGTCCGCATGACCACTTTATTGTTGATATCAGTCATGAATTTCAACACCTGATCGATCGGGGCGTTGTTGAAATTCAACTTATACTTCTTTTGCTCGCCTTCCTTCCCTTCGACTGCTTGGGCTCCCGTTCCGTTGGGGTAGAAGAATTTGCCCTCTTTCAGAATCTCTTGGAGGGTTTGTGCAAAAAAACTGCCCAAGTTGTTGGATGCGGGCGAAGCCTCCCCGATCGTGGCGGTGGCGCTTTGCGGCGCGTTGGCTGCTGGTTGTGCCAGACCATCCAAGGGGGAGAGAGGATTGGAAAGAAGCAAGAAGAGCAGAATGAGGCCTGTATAAAAAGAAAATTTCATGATCGTTCCTTTCAATGTGTGAAATTAGTTTTCCATGTGTAAGAGAGCCACGCCAGTGGCTTAACCCTGGTTGCGCATTTGTTCGAAGAAGCGGCGCCTGTCATCCGGCGACATCGCTCTTACCCGATCCCGCATCTGCTGCCTTTCGGCTTCCGGCATATTCTGAAACTGTTCACGGAATCCGCCGCCACGCCCTCCGGGGCCTTGCAGACCCATCGGTTGGGGGGGGCGTGGCCCGCCCCCGCCACCGGTACGTGGCTCCCGGCGGGGAGCGTTGTTTGAGGGGGAAGAGGGAGAGACTTCTTCGCCTCCTTGGCTGGTGAAGAGCGTCAGGGTGCGCAGGTTTTCATTGCCATCTTCCTGAATTTTGACCTCGAAAATACCGATCTCTTTCAAGACCGCTTTGCCGATATTATCGCCGACCTTGTATGGATTCCCGTTAATAACCGCCTGATCCATATAGATGGCGGATAGCTGATAATTGATATTTTCTTGCTTGAAGATGTTTTTCAGGGGCTTGGGTGGTTGTGCTTCTTTCCCTGGTTGTGGTTGCCCTGGTTGTGGTTGCCCTGTCTCTTGCTGGGGCGATGGCGTGGGCGTGCCTTCGGCGGTCTGGGGTGATTCGGCCTTAGCAATGATCCGGTCGACTTTGCGCAACTCGATCCATTTCGACATCCACGCGAATCCTTCCAGGGCGATGAGCAGGATCAAGAGGGCTAGCACCAGCGGCTGCCAATAGGCGCGGGCCAGGGACGCC
>JAVFAP010000314.1:0-5542 GCA_034002445.1 bacterium
CTTTGTCCGATGGCAGTCTGATTGTTTGGCGCCTGGCGGGCCGGGCTTTGGAATCGTATGAAGAAAAAATCGTTTTGCGCTATGTGGAGTCGTTATCGCGATTTCAGACCTGTGGTGTTCCCGTGGCAGGGTATATTAGCCAATCCGGCAGCCGCGAGGTGGTGCAGTTACTCACGTTAGTCGATCAAGAGAAGGCCAAGCAGTTCGATCCCAAACTGGGATTGACGGATACCGCCTTGATGAGCACTGTGCTTCAGCCTGGTCAGCGCTCGATCGTTTTTCATTCGCGCTCACAAATTTTGGCATGGTATGGCGAGCAGGCAATCTCGTTTTTTTACCTGCATGTGGGCAGCGAGGTGGCGCGGATCGAAATTCCTCGCTGGCTCTGCACCGATCCCCGCCTGCTGGACCGAGTCGCGGCCTGGTGCTGGTTTCAGGCGCGGCTGGCGGGGGGCTACCCCATGATTCTCTCTGAAGCCCACGAGCATGCCGTGGTGCGGGGGCCGGATCGGGAAATGTTCTATGCCCTGCTGGAGCAGTCGTTTCTGCGCCAGGGGATCGCACCATCCCCCTCCCCCAAGCAGTGGAGCAAACGGGTGCCCATGGTTTGATTCAGCGGCATCCCGCCATGCTGCGTTGCAACGCCTTTCCCAGCCGTTCACACCCCATCTGCAATTTCACTGGATCGGTCATCCCAAATGACAGCCGGATGGCGGAGGCGTGCCTTGATTCCGCCCGGTCTGATGAGTAGCACAACGCGCCTGGCACATACAGGACCTTTTGCGCAAGGGCTTCCTTGAAGATGGGGCCATCCGTCCCCGTGTCCATGGCGGGTGGCAAAGTGATCCATGAATAGAATCCTCCGTCGGGAATCATCCACTCTGCCTCGGGGGGGAAGGTGTTCCGCAAAATGTCCAAGACCAAATCCCGCTTTTTTTGATAGACCGAGTGCAAAACCGCTTGATGCGCATCGAAAAAGGGACTATCCAGCAGTCGTTTCAGTACTTGCTGGCAGAAATTGGAGGTGCCAAAATCGTGGTTTCCCTTGATGTCCACCATCTTATCGATAATCGCCTTGGGGCCGGCCGCGAACCCCAGGCGCAAACCGGGCGAGAGAGATTTGGAGAACGATTCGGTATACAAAACCAATTCATTTTCTTCTTCCATGGATTTAATGGAAGGCGGTGGCGGGCTTTGAAAACTCAAGCGGCGGTAGGCGCCATCTTCCAGGAGCAGGATGGGGTGGCCTTTGTCCCGGTAACTGTTCAGGATTTGCAGAACCGCGCATCGCCGGGCTTGGCTCAGGGTGATCCCGGTAGGGTTGGTGGAGTAACTCATCAGGTACAGCATTTTTACCCGGTTGAGCAGTCCTTCTCTCTCCAATTGGTCCAGCGTGGTTTTGAGATGCTGGGTATTCAAGCCTTCCCAGTCGGTATCGATCCCGATAAAGCGAATCCCCCGGGCTTTGAAGACACCCAGTACCACAAAGTAGGTCGGGGCCTCGACAAGGACAATATCATCCTCATCCAAAAAGGCTTCCGCAGCGAGATATAAGATTTGTTGTGATCCCGATCCGATCAGAATGTGTGACGCATCCACCGGACTGGCGGGGTGGAAGACCCCTTCTTTTTTCATCCGTTCGGCCAAGTGTTCGCGCAGACCCAGATCGCCGGCGGTTGTCCCGTATTGCAGCGAACTCTGTCCGCTGGGGGCCTCGGTCATCATCTCATGCAGCAGGGGGGCGATGGCTTCGTTGGGGAGGCTTTCTTGATCGACAAAGCCCGCCGCCAGAGAAATCATCCCAGGGGTTTCGAGCGCTTGTTTCATCAGCCAACTGATCTCCGGCGGCGTCACTCGCCGTGCCAGTTTTGCAAAATGGCTGGACCAATCGATTGGAGAGTTCATTGAGAAATAAGTTCCTGTTTTCTTTATTTTTCATAGTGTACACGAACCGAACCAGGGGAGAAAGGAAATCAATTTAAAAAGGGAAGGATTAGAAAGGCCTTTGACCGCAAATAGTTAGGATTGTGATTCGAATAACCGAAAAAGTGAGAGAATCTCGGCTTCCCGCTGGATTTGCCCCCTATCTCCCTTTACAATGCTTGAAACACAGCCCTCTGGGGTCTTGAAAATCCATGAATCGCCGTGGCAGCGAACACGACGAAATGAAGGGGAGATGTTATGAAGAAAAATGGATTTACTTTGATTGAGTTGTTAATCGTGGTCGCCATCATTGGGATTTTGGCGGCCATTGCGGTGCCCAATTTTCTCAATGCGCAGTTGCGGGCGAATATCGCCCGCTGCCAGGCTGACCTGCGGGCGCTTGCTTCAGGGGCGGAACAGTATTACCTGGATTTGAACCAGTATCCCCCCAGCCACATGATTTGGATGTTTACCACTCCCACCCCGTATCTATCCACAATCCCTACCGATGTCTTCCATTCGCAACTCGTGAAAAACAGCCAGCAGCCCGAAGCGTTTGCCCAATGGACCTGGTACCGTTATATGTCTCTCCCAAAGGGCGATTCGGGGCATGGGACAGCCCTTTGTGGGGACTATTGGGCCTATTTTGCTCCTTTCGCGCCACGGGCGGAAGCGATGAGTATTTCTTCCCAACGGGCTTGCCCCGCTCGATGGTATACCAAATCCTTTGGACCCAACGCCGGGATGCAGGGGCTCTGTGGAACCAATGGCGATGATTGCACCATGCGCTATGATGCCTCCAACGGCCTGCGCAGCATCGGCGATATTGCCATTTTTGGCCCTGGCAGCCGCATCGAATAATACGAGTCCTTGGCTCTCATCCTCCCCGTGCCTCACCGCGCGGGGAGGACAACGAGTTCCCGCCTGCCCGATTTTTCTTTTCTCCTCCAATTCACAAAATTGATCGATTGCAGTGTGTGAAATTCCTGGTTTCTTCGCCTTGGGTTTCTTATGGATTGCGTTTTAATACTAGAATCCCGTGCAAAGGATGCCATCGTGCCATGATTCGCGTGTTTCTCCTGTTTGTGTTTGTTTTCACTGGATTCTCGGGTTCTGCCCAGACGCTGCACCTGGCTGCCACGGGGACGACCCAAAGCCTGTTGGAGCAATGCGGATGTACAACCAATATTGTCGGGGGCTTGGAAGCGCGGGCAGGCTATCTGGATGTGCTTCGGAAAAAACCGGAGCCGATTTTGCTTCTCGACGTGGGTGGCTTTTTACCCGAAACGCAGGAAGCCATCGATCTGGCCTTGGCGAAAACCTATGTTCAGGGCATTCACCGCTTGAACTACACCGCCCTGGGATTTAGCCCGGCCGACCTGGCCTTTGGCTATGAGACTCTCGCGTCCCTTGTCCAAGCAGCCAGCCTGGAAATTGTGGTGACCAACTTGGTCTCAGCGGATGCCAAACCCGCGTTTTGGAACCAATTTCTTGTACGAGAAATCGAGGGGATTCGGGTGGGCATCGTCGCTCTGCCCCAATTGAATCCCAAATCATTCCAGTCTTCCGATTTCCGGCTTCTGGAACCCCTGCCAACTCTCGAAAGCGTGGTGACAGCGTTACGGACTGGTGAAAAGGTGGATTGGGTGATCCTTCTGGTCCATGATAACCCCATCACCTTGAAATCCTGGTTTTCCGGCTATCAGGGGCCGCGTATCGATCTGATCCTTACCGAAGATTTTGGGATGAACGCGTTCCAAATTGGCGAAACCTGGGTGATGAACGCGGGGGGGAAGGGCAAATCGCTTGGCTTGGCCACGATCAGCTCCAATCCCCAAAAAAAGATCCAAACCCTGGAATATCAGCGGGTTATGCTGGATCCCCAAGTGTACCGCCACCGAGGCATTCGTGCCGATCTCAACCAAGCCTACCGGCACATGATCGCCACCCTGCGCTTGGATGAAGCTCCTCCCTCTGGTTTACTAAAACTAGACCTCGAACGCGATCCTCAAAATGGCTATGTGGGAGTGGAGGGTTGTATTGAGTGCCATGAACCGCAATACAAGCAGTGGCGGGAGACCGCGCATTCCTTCACATTCAATCGGCTTCTCAAGGATAACCGGCATTGGGTTCCCGAATGCCTGACCTGCCATACCACCGGCTATGGGCATCCCCATGGATTCAAACGGTTTCCAGATTCGTTCCAGTTTGCCCACGTGCAGTGCGAAACCTGTCATGGTCCCGGGGGACTGCATGTGCAAATCCAGGATAAGTCAACCATCCGCCGGGTGCCCTCGCTGGCTCTCTGCAAAGAGTGCCATGATCAGAAAAACAGCCCGGAATTCGATCCCTATTCGGATTTATACCATAAACAAATTGTGCACTGATCCCGTTGCCGCCAGGACGGGAGACTGGATGGGATGATGAAACTTGCCTTGAATGCCTTGTTGTTTTTCTTCTTCGGTCTAGTTCTGTTATCGTTCTTCGATCCACGCCAATCCGTGGATTTCTACACGTACTACCTGGCTTCCAAGGCATTCAGTGAGGGGCACCCGGTGTATGATTTCAACGTCAAGCCGATTACGAATCTTGCCCGGCGGGAGGGGATTGAACACCACGCTGATCTGTATTACTATCCGCCTCTGACTGCCCAACTGGTGCGGCCTCTGCAAGATATCCCTCCGCGAAGAGCCGCCGAGATTTGGTTAGGTGTTTCTGTAGTTGCGGTTTGTTTCAGTTTGTTCTTGTTCATTCGGATCGCAGGCGATACCGTGCCCAGCCCAGTCTTGACTTTTTTGACACTCGGATTTGTCCCTCTCTATTCCTCTCTCTTGGGTGGCCAAGTCAATCCGCTACTCCTGGGCACGATGGCCTTCACCTTTGACGCCATTCGGCGTGGGCGCATGGTGTCCGCTGGGCTCGGTGCCGCCATCGGAGGGCTCTTAAAATACATCGCCTTGATTTACTTGCTCTACCTGCTGGTTCAGCGGCAATGGAAAGCGCTGGCGATGGGGCTTGCCGTCACCATCGTGCTTTTCTTCAGCGCCCTGCCTTGGCTTGGGATCGAGACCTACCTGACTTTTTTCTCCATGTTTTCCAAAATGCTGTACTGGAACCACGACACGGTTGGTGTCAACCTGGCGTTTGCCCAAGGTATCCAAGCCATTCTCGGTCCGTTGGATTCAGAATGGCTGCGCTTGATCCGTCTACTGTTTACAGCAAGCATTTTACTGTTGACTCTCAGAGTCTGCTGGCCAACTGAAACCCAGGAAACGGAGTTCACGGAGTTGGAATTCGCTCTCTGCACCACAACCATTCTGTTGATCACACCCATCGTGTGGTATCATCTCCTCTTGGTCCTGCTGATTCCGCTGGTTGTTCTTCTCAAGCAGGCATGGCCAGAGCCGCAGCGTCCCCTGTTGCTGGCCTTGGCTGGGTTGGGATACCTCGCGCTCAATGGCTATGGGGTGCTGTTCTACACGCGCCTAGGAACGTGGCTGCCGGCGTGGGTGCCTGGCATGGCTTTTTGGAATGGCATCCCCTTGCTGGTCTCCCTCCTCTGGTGGGGCTGTCTTTGGATCTTGCTCTTTCAGAAAAATGTGCGGTATCCTGTGTGCAC
>JAVFAP010000315.1:0-5541 GCA_034002445.1 bacterium
GGACTCAGATGTTTGGCATGGATAAAACCGGCATGCATATTTGGGATATCACCAACCTGAATGCAATGGCCAAGAATGCTACCGTGTATCAATAACTTGAGTGAAGGAATATAGCCATGAACCTTTATAAATTAACACTTTTTTTCGTATTGCCTTTCTATTTTGTAAACGCCATTCAGGCGCAAGAGTTGCTGAGAACATACACTATTCCGCGTGAGTTACTTGAGTCTACTAGATTGAGGTATTATGATTTTGAGCATGGGTTATTTTATGCCTCATTCAATAAATCAAAGACAGTTCATGTTTACCAGTTAGAAACCATACAGAAGATCAGGGAATACAACCTGCCCGAGTGGGTTACGTCTTTAACTCTCTCTCGGGATGGGCGTTATCTCGCCATCGGTGCAATGGGTTATTGGGTCCAAGCATGGGATACGCTGACCGACACCATGTTACTCGAGAAGCAAATCATCCTTTCTGGAACTTACGATAATTATGTAAGGTATCTATATATGTCAGATGATGGTAATTACATTATAACCCATGGTTATATTTCAGATCGAATTTACAGCATAGATAAAGGAGATAGTTTAATTATCGGAAGCACATTACCCGAACTTTCTGCTTACAATCCTACATTTTGGCCGGTTTTCATATTACCCAAGGATTACGGAATTATGAAAATAAAAAATAATCCTTATTTACTCAATTTTAAAGAGGAGATGGCCATAAAAAAAATTGATTATCAAGTTTTGTGCGTACAAAAGAATTTGGCATTAGTAAGCACTAGCGATCATGGATACCAGTTGTTCGATGTTTCCAATCCTGAGAGATGGATCATTTTGAAGGATTATGGAGACCTTTTCAAAAATTACAACGCTTACCATATCACCTCTTCAATCTCCAAAGGAGAGCAATACATCTATTTTAATTCCAGAACAGACAACCCTGCCGTTATTTTAGATATCCATACGGGTCGTTTGCTTTTTGAGTTTTCTGGACCTGAATTTAAAAGCGTCGATGGATCATATAGGCCAGGCATTATCGAAGATATTAGCCGTGATGGATCCTATTTATGGATAAACAAAAGAGAACAAACGACCGAAGAATTGCAGCTCTGGGATATCACCAACCTAAAAGCGATGGCTGAGGGGTCCTCTACGTACTGATTGCTCGACGCGAACGAGGATGGTGTTCACTGACACCCCCGTCTTGAGGCGCAAAACCCTTGGGGCGGGGGTGTTTTTTTATTCACCATGACCCACTCCCCACTGAAATTGTGGATTGATTTCCCTTTGCACATCGGGAATAATGATTCAGAATGGTACCCATTTCTTATAATAGAAGGACTAATCATGAAACCCACCCGCTGGCTCACTCTGCTTGGCTATGTGGCCCTTTGGGGACTTACAGCCGTCGTCACTTGCAGTCAGGATCGCCTGGCCGATTTTTCCCAGGATGGCCACGTTTCCTCCCAAGATCTGTTTTACATGATGCCGCAATGGTATACTAGCGAGATCGGCGCGGACCTCAACCAGGATCGACAAACCAACAAGGCGGATCTGCTCCAATTTCAATCCCAATGGCAAGCCCAATCCCCCGTCAATCCCTATCCTGAGGGCCGTGAAACTGGCATTTACGCCATCACCCGCCTCGGAGAACGAAGTTGGAAAAGCGGGGAATTAGAGATCGATATCCTGCCTCCCGCCGCGGGCAAAACGGCCCCGCACGCCCTGCCCACTCCCCAACCTCCCGCGGTTCAGTTCCCCACCAACCAAATGATGCTGGACCTCCTCTCCCGTAACGCCGCCGATCTGCAAGGCAACCCCCACCCCATGCTGCTCCCCCAAGCCGAAGGCCGCCAGTTCGGAACCCAATACCCAGATATCGGCACCTTCTGGAATTGGGCCATCTGGGTGGGCTGGGGCGCGAATTTCTCGGAAACCTACGTCCCCAATGGCGAAGCCTACAACTGGGTTACTCATTTTGCTCCGGATGGCGTGTATGTCTCCTTGCAGGAAGCCAAGTTCCACTATTCCAGCGTCGATGTGTTTGCTGGGGTGTACTCGTTTTGGGGAGCCCTGGTGGTTCCGAGTGGCAACCGTCTGCGAGTGGATTATCTCAAAAGTTTGCTGAGCATCGGCGTCTCGCTCAATCTCTCTGTCAAGTTGATCCCCTATGGTCCCTCCCCTAGCGTGGTGGCCAGCCAGGGCGTCTCGTTCTTCCACCCCAGCGGCAGCAATGCCTTGGAGCGGGGAATCCAGTTCAGCGCGGGCTACAGCACCAGTTTCGAACTGATGCCACTGCCCTTTGATCTGCCCATTTCCGTTTCGCTGGATTATGAATCGGATGTTCGGGCCGGTTTCTACCCCATCATCCTCTGGGATTTACCGGAAGAGGGCGAGGGCAATCCGCTCGATACCATTATCCAAGGGCTGACCGAAGTCGCGGGGAACACCAGCGAATATCACAAAACCATCGCCGCCCAGCAGTTTGCGTCCATGATCCTTCCGGTGATGACCTACATGTCCAGCCAATCCCCTTCGAGCGACGGAGCCTATTTCAATCAATTTTTACAAACAAATACCCGCACCGTCTCCGGGGAACCTGGCAGCATCGATGACATGATCAAACAAACCGAAACGTGGAAACAAACCGGCGACCCAGGCCAATTGCCCCCCGTGGTCAAGCAAGCCGGGCAATTCCGTTTTCCCATCTTCCAGCAATACATGAAAGGCGCGCAGGGCGGCACCCAGATGGGGTTCGAACTGGGTTACATCCACGGCTACGAGGCCTCCGGCCGCACCGACACCATTTATGAAGATGGCTTGGTCGTCATCCCCTGCTCGGTGGGGGATTGGTGCTATATCGAAGTGACCGCCGAGGAAATCGCCGCCCTCATCCCCGGCGCGAAACCTGCCGATTTCGAAGGCGTCCCCGTCTATTTCGATCTGGACCCCTTTTCCTATCTCACCTCCCAAAAAGAATACGTCTGGGCACCGATCGAGGACGGCATCGCCTGGCATGAATTCCTGCTCCAATCCAACGCCCCGGTCGTCATTGGCATTAGCCTGGATCGGCGTGAAAACCGGTTCAACAAAAACGTTGAACTCAAACGGCGTAAGATCGTCCCCAAAGAAACCGCCTTTTTGTTCGCCAACGAAAAAACCATCCACGGCTCCACCATGATCCTCGAGAGCGCCGCCCAGGATGAGAACGGGCTCCCCCTGGTGCAATCCGCCACCGTGACCTTTTACGATCATCGAGGCCGCTTCTTGGGCGGGCCCGTCATGGCCAACGAAGGCATGGCCTCGATCGAGATCGTCGCCCATCCCACCGTTCCCGAAATCACTCGCTTTGTTACCACAAAGGTGGGGTATTCAGAAGAAGATGCCCACACGGGTTATTCTTTGAGCGGCTACGGGATTTCCACAGACGCCGATGTCCTCATCAATGGCATATCCATCAATACTTTCGATGGCTGGGTGTGGCAGATTATGAACTCCCGGCAAATCCTCTTCCTGCCCCCGGATGAGCAAAGCCTGTTCACCCAGCCCACCACCATCCAGATCCGAAATCCCAAGGGAATCCCCAGTAACGAGTTTCAATACACCCCCTAACCCTGCACAGCCACCAGGGAGCCCCCTCCCCGGTGGCATTATCTCCGATCTTTGTAGTAATACTTTTCAGACCCAGCCTGCCAGGCTGGCCAGCATTCCAACCCAGCCGGTCTCCTTCCTCCCTTGTGGAAATCTTCATTCCATAGCATGATAAGGGGTTAAATACAAACCCATTCTGAAACCGAGGAAATCCCCGTGGGTACCGTCAGCACACCACACCGCGTCAAACTCATTTTTGGCCTACTATACCAAGATCCCGCAACAATGCGGGACATCGTGCAGCGGATCGAAGCCAACGCGAGCCCGGTTGACTTTCTCAGCGAAGAATTTCCCTTCACCGAAACCCAGTACTATAATGAAGAAATGGGCGAAGGGTTGATCCGCCGCTATGTGTCCGCCGAAAAACTGATTGACCCGGATCAACTGCCCCATTGGAAACATCTCACCAATCTCTGGGAAGACCAGCACAGCGTGGATGGCTGCCGCGCCATCAATATCGATCCCGGCTACCTCACCGCCGCCAACCTCGTCCTGGCCAGTACCAAGCCTTTCAGCCACCGCCTCTACCTGGGCCGGGGCATATACGGCGAGGTTACCATGCTGTACATGCACGGCGAATATATCAAACTCCCCTGGACCTATCCCGATTATCTCAACCACCAGGATGCCATCAAACAGATCCGCCACCTCTACATGGCGCAGCGGAAAAGCATGACGTAATGGAAAATAGCCCGATGCGGCGCAGTCCGTGGCCGATGGTATCGCGGCCCTATTCAGGAGTGTTTCATGTCCGACCCACAGTTCCCCGGCCTTCCCATTCTCCCCGAAGAGGAACCAACCAACCTGGGTGTCGCGTTGAGTGAAAACCGGCCCAGTTGGGATGAGTATTTCATGATCCTGGCCAAACTGGCCGCAACCCGCTCCACCTGCTTCTCCCGGCCGGTGGGAGTGGTGATTGTGCGTGACCGCCGCGTCCTTGCCACCGGCTACAACGGCGCCCCCCCTGGATCCTGGCACTGCTCCGACAAAAAGCAATGTTACTGGCGCCAGCCTGAAAACCAGGTGCCGGGGATCGAACCACGCGACCTCTCCCGCGCCGTCCACGCGGAAATCAACGCCATCGCCCACGCCGCCCGCAAGGGGATCTCGATCGAAGGCGGTGCGCTGTATTGCACTCTCTCCCCCTGCATGAACTGTTTCCGCACTTTGATCTGCGCGGGGATCCAAGAGGTCTTCTTCGAACACATTTACGATTTCAACAACCAGGGCGGCGATACATTTCTCCTCAATTTCTATGCCCAATTCAAAGACCAAATCACAGTCAAGCACCTGCAAATCAGCCCCAAAACCTTGGAACTGGCCAAAGAATTTCTCCTCGGCACCACCTCCGGCCGCCGCCACGATCAGTATTAATTGAGTGGATAGTGGATAGTGGGCAGCAGGCGACACTTGCAGATTGAAGAAGTCGACATTTGTAGGGTGGGCTCAAAGCGAGCACAGCGAGCCTAGCCCACCATTTTTCCGCACAAAAGCGAGTAGATGGGGATGAGAATCCGTTGCTCAAGGGTATGTTAAAATAAGATAGCCCCATGAAAGGAGCAACGGATCATGGAGAGGATAGCATTATTTGTGGGATTAGACCGGAGTTCCAGAGTTTTTTGATGGGGCTAATCTCATTTTCTCCCCATGAATAGGGGCGATTGTGCCCGAAAAGGTTCTTTTTTTATGTAAAATTGTACCCATGTAAATTGTATTTAATTCCCTTGACACGATTGTTTAATTATCTATAATTCTTGCCATGTACATCGATATCGTTCCCAATCGTGATTCTCCCCCAGCCATCCTTTTGCGCGAGACGCATCGGGAGGGCGGAAAGATCGTTAAGTCGACCATCGCCAATCTTTCCAAGTGCCCGCCTGAA
>JAVFAP010000316.1:0-5525 GCA_034002445.1 bacterium
TTTCAAAATATGTAGTAGACAATAAAGATAAACGCCAGGTTCCCATAGGCCCAGAGTTTGAGGTTATGATACCAGCGCGGGTGCTCGACGCCTTCATAGATATAACCGCGGGGCAGCAGCGAAACCAAGACACCGATCAGGACAAACAGGATCAGAAAGACCATCTTGCCTTGGGCGGTGGACATGCCGCTCAGCCAGGTAAAGTTCAGTATGTAGGAAATCATGGATCCCATGCCTCTCTTTCTTATTCCGCTTTGCGGTCCGCCAGGCGGTACACCAGGCCGTATAACTTTTCATCCGGATGGGGGGTAGTCCACAGGCTGACACTCACCGTCACGATAAAGCCCACACAGAACGACCACCACGAGATGTACAAGAATGCATCTTCAATGGTGAACAGGGAGGAACTAAACACAAACATGAGGACAGAGGACAGAATCCCAGTGATCAGACCCGCCAACCCGCCCCATTGGGTGGTCCGCTTCCAGAAAATGCCCAGGAGCAGCAAGGAGAAGATCGGGCCTTGGAAGAAAGAAAGATATGTCTGCACCGCGATGTAAATCCCCTCGAAGAGGTTGGTCATCGGCGCGGTAATCACCCCCATCAGCAAAAGAACCACGGTCGTCAAACGGCCCACGACCAGGTAATGGTGATCGTTCGCGTTCTTGACGATATATTTTTCGTAAATATCCTTGGTCCACAAGGTGGCGGTGGAGTTGAGGATCGAGTCGATGCTGGACATCAAACCAGCCAGGAACGCGGCGAACATCAAACCGCCCAACCCCGGCGGCAAGAGATGACGAATCAGTTCAGGATAGGCCTGATCGCCATCTTTCAATCCAGGCAGCATGGCCAGGGCAATCATGCCCGGAAACAGAACCATCACCGGGATAAACATTTTAAGAAACGCGGCGAACAGCATACTCGCCTTGGCGTGCCATTCATTTTTCGCCGAAAGGCAACGCTGCACCACGGCCTGGTTGCCGATCATGTAGGCATTCGCCATCACAAAGGTCAAACCAAATAAGATCCCTGTCCACGGATAGGGGGTCTGCGAATCGGCTGGTAAAATCAACTCGAAATGATTCTGGTATTCCGCGCCCCGCGCCTGGATTTGCTCGACCAACGCCCCCCATCCCCCAACGTGATACAAACCCAACGCCACCACAGTCAATCCACCGACAAACATGATAATCATCTGGATCACATCGGTCATGACCACGGCGGTCAGCCCCCCCAGAACAGTATATAGACCAACCACCCCGGCGGTCAGCAGGATCGAGGTCCAAATCGGCCACCCCATCAGCGCTTCCAGCATGATGGCGCTGGTCCAGAACAGGATCCCCAGGTTAAACGCGAAGAAGATGATCCACGTCAGCGCGGCCAGGGTTTGCACGCCCTGGTTGTAACGCCGCCCCAGGTACTCGGGGATGGTATAGACTCCCGCTTTCCAAAAGTAGGGGACAAAGATGAAGGCGGCCAGGGTCATCGCAGGGACAGAACCAAGCCAGTCAAAATTGGCGGCCGCGATCCCATAGCGGTACGCTTGCCCCGAGACCGCGACAAAATCCAGTGCGCCGATATCCGAAACCACGATCGACATCCCGATCGCCCAGAAGGGCAGGATCCGTCCACCCAAAAAATAATCCTGTGAGGTATGCACAAAATTCCGGAAATAATACCCCAACAACATAACCCCAATCATATAGGCCATCACAACAAAGTAATCAATTCCATGTAACATCAGTGCCCATCTCCTTTCGCCAGGGATTGGTTCAACACCCAGACGCCTGGACTCTCATCCAGCAACGTCTCTCTTGATAGAGGAAAAATCCACCCTAGCATAGTTCGGGATTGTTGCATATCCTAAAAATGTGTGGATTGATCCGATCCGCCCTCTATCGATCCTCCGAATCGCTCGAAGCATAGCGTTGAAAGAAATTTGGGCAAGAGCCCATCCCCCTGCATGCCCCTGTGTTTTTTGGGACCTCCCTTCCCTTTTTCAAACAAATCCGGCATGGTTTACACAAATCCAAGCCCATCCGCGTAAAATAGAATGAATCTTCTACCGAGGTCTGCTTATGAACCGGTTTATCATGGCTTTTTTCACAGTTCTGTTTACCGCCACCATTTCCTTGGCGGAATTCAAAGCGGCGGTTTCATACCGCAACGTAACCCCTTCCCCCTTGCTGCCTGTATCAGGAGGAATCGGGCCTTCTCATCCAACCCAAAGCCAGTTAGGGGAACTGACCGTCCGCGCGCTGGTCCTGGAAAACAACGGGGTCCGTACCGCTATCGTCAGTACTGATTTTTTAGGTTTTCCAGCGGTATTAGGCGACCGGGTACGGCGCCAGGTTGAGGGCATCCCACCCCAAAATATCCTGATTGGCGCCACCCATACCCACAGTGCGCCGGATTGCTATGGCTTTCCCGACGAAGAGGGGCAGCTCGGTACCGATCTGGCCTATATCGACTCCCTCTGCAAAAAAACCGCGGAAGCCATCAACGAAGCATTACACACAGTACAGCCGGCAGAGGTCAAAATCGCCACCGGCAACGCGAAGGGGAAAATTGCCTACAATTATTATGCGGAGCGATTATACGACCCCCGCTGCCATGTGATCCAAGTCCAAACTCCGCAAGGGGTGCCGATCGCCACCTTGGTAAACTATGCCATCCATCCCGAGGTGCTCGGGGCCAACCAAGGCGTACTCAGCCCGGACCTCATCGGCCCGCTGTATGACCGCATTCAAGCCCAAGGCGGCGGGATCGGGATCTTCATGAACAGCGCCCAAGGCGGCATGGTCACGGCCGATTGCCGCGGAGAGGATGGGAAAGATATTCAAACCTGGGAGGAATGCATTCGCATCGGCCATTTGCTGGCCGACGAAGCCTTGCGCATCGTCGCCGATGTGCCGGTGCAAACCGATCCCCCCTTAGCCTGCCGTGCCAAAACAGTGGAGTTTCCAATCGAATCCCCCATCATGAAACAAATCTTGCAGTTATCTCCCCTGGGCTATCAACTAAGCCCCTCGGGGAAGATTACCACCACCCTCAATCTCCTTCATCTGGGGAATGCCCAGATTCTCACCATTCCCGGCGAAGCCCTGCCCAATATCGGCTTTTACCTCAAACGAAAGATGACGGGCCAGCACAATTTCCTCTTTGGCCTCACCAACGACGCTTTTGGCTATATCCTCACCAAGGAGGATTATGGCAGTTTCGAACGGTATAACTACATCACCCGCACCAGTCTGGGCGAAGAAACGGGCCCCATCTATATTGAAGAGGCCCTCCGCTTCATCCAAGAAATACCGAAGCCACCCCATCTGGATTGAACGATGCGCCCAGGCATCCCCTGCTTCAAGATGGCGGGATGCCTGGAGTTCCTTCGGCTGGGAAGACAAAACTCAAGCAGGTGGAACTCAAGCAGGTGGATTCACTTCCAGCACCACTTTCAGGTGGCGGTTATCGTTCATGCTTTCAAAGCCTTCCTGCCAACGATCCAAGGGGAGGGTATAGGAACGAATGGGGGAAAGATCCAAGGCACCCGAGGCGATCATTTTGATCACTGCTTCCCACATCTCCCAGTTGTGGCTGAACACTCCTTGTAGATGAATTTCTTTATGGACCAGGGGATCGAGGGAAAAATTATAGGCTCCCGGCCCCCAGCCCACTCGCAAAATCTGGCCTCCGGGACGGACGATATCAATGGCGTCCTTCAAGGTAATATTCTTGCCAGACGCGTCAACTACGATGTGCACCCCTAGCCCATCGCCGATCTTGGGGATCAGGTGCCGTAAATCTTCGCGATCCACCAACACCAGGTGGGTCGCGCCAAAAATCTCGCCCAATTCGATCCGCGCCTTGGCTGACGTGATCCCTGTCAAGATAATAGGGTTGGCGCTCTGCATTTTGGCGAATTGCACACACATCAAGCCGACAAAGCCACACCCCAATACCGCGACACTCATCCCCGGTCGAATATGCCCATGGACCGCCATGGCATGGTAGGCGATGCAGCAGGACTCGGTGAAGGTGAATTTTTCCAGAGGTAGGCCCGTGGGGATGCGGTGCAGACAGCGCTCTGGAGCCCGGACAATTTCGGTCATCGCGCCATCGCGCATGCTCCCCAGCCGTTCCCGCGAGGGGCAGAGGTGGTAGCGGCCGCTGCGGCAGTACTGGCATTGGCCACAGATATAGGAAGAGGATTCGCAGACCACCCGATCGCCCGGAGCAAATGAGGTGACATCATCCGCCACATCGATCACCACCCCAGAAAATTCATGCCCCAGCACCACAGGCACATGGACCGGCCAGGAATGTTCGTTCAAATACTGGTGCACATCCGTGCCACAAATGGCCACTTGGGAAACCTTGACCAGCGCATGCCCTTTGATCATTTTCGGTCGGGGGACCTCCCGCATCTCCACCGCCCGCTCTTTCAACGCATATTGCACAACCGCCCGTTGAGTCACATTGCAAACCTCCCTGATTCACTGGAATACCCCACTTTAATCGATTTTATTTGGAGGGAAAAGGCAAATTGGCAGACGGGAACCAAATTCTTGCAAAGGGGATCGCCTCATCCGGTGGCTCATCCCGTCGGGATCAGGGATCGACTTGGTGGAAAATTTATGAATCGATCCATAAAAACGTTTTTTTTAAAAAAAACTATTCCAAAATCCAAAAAAAGTGTATTATGAAAGAGATTGTTCTATGAGGACACGATGATTTTGAAGGATGAAGAATGTCTACGTATACGATTTTATTAGCAGATGACGAGGAGTTGGTGGCCAATGTCGCGAAAGCGATGTTGATGCACCTAGGGTACAGGGTGATCACAGCAGGGAACGGAAAAGAAGCGTTGGATTTGTTCCAGCAAAACCAGGAAGATATCAGCATGGTGATTCTGGATTACAACATGCCGGAAATGGACGGGCTGGATTGCCTAAATGCCATCCGAGAGACGTCGACCATTCCCGCCTTGATCTCGACTGGTGCTTCCTCCGAATTCACTCCGGAAAAAATCCAGGAGTGCCAATTGCAAGGCGTGCTGATGAAACCGTTCACGATGGAGGAAATTCGAGATAAGATCAACAAAATCTTATCCTAAGCCCATCCGCGGAAGGGTTCACGCCCCAACTCAAAAAAGGCTACGACTGCTCGTAGCCTTTTTTGATTTCAATTTCTGGTTCATTCCTGGGTTTCGGGAGCAGTCTCGGGAGTCTGATCGACACCCGGATTGACCTGGATCATCAAGTGGGGATCTTTCAACATCTTGCGGCGGGTACGGATCCGGGTAGCCTTGCCCACGCGTTCCCGCAGATAGTACAACTTCGCGCGGCGATTCCGGCCCCGGCGGGCCACTTCATTCTTGTCGACGCGGGGAGAATGCCGGGGGAACGTCCGTTCCACGCCGATCCCATACGAAATTTTGCGCACCGTAAACGTTTCACCCAGCCCACCACCTTGGCGGCCGATCACAACGCCTTCGAAAATCTGGATTCGCTCTTTTTCACCTT